>JANMKH010000387.1:0-22025 GCA_031371965.1 Sulfuriferula sp. | reverse complement strand
CTGGAACGGACGCGTGCTGATTTCCTCGCCGCCAGCGGCCACGCCGATGATGATGGATTGCCCCCAGCCCTTGTGGCAGCACTCCAGCGCTTGGCGCATGGTGGTGACGTTGCCGATGCACTCGAAGCTGTAATCGGCGCCGCCATCGGTCAGCGTGATGATATGGTCCACCACATTGTCGACTTTCCTGGGGTTTACAAAATGGGTCATGCCGAACTGGCGCGCCATCGCTTCGCGCGCCGGGTTGATGTCAACGCCGATGATCTGGTTGGCGCCCACCATGCGCGCGGCCTGGATCACATTCAGCCCGATCCCGCCCAGGCCGAATACCACCACGTTCGCGCCGGCTTCGACCTTGGCAGTAAAAATCACCGCACCGACCCCCGTGGTCACGCCGCAGCCGATATAGCAGACTTTGTCGAACGGAGCGTCTGCGCGAATCTTTGCCAGCGCGATTTCCGGCACCACGATGTAATTGGAAAAGGTGGAGGTGCCCATGTAGTGAAAAATGGGTTTGCCGTCGATGGAAAAACGGCTGGTTGCGTCCGGCATCAGACCGCGGCCCTGGGTGGAGCGGATAGCCTGGCACAGATTGGTCTTTTGCGACAGGCAGTACTTGCACTGACGGCATTCAGGCGTGTATAGCGGGATGACGTGGTCGCCCTTCCTCAGGCTTTTGACGTCGGGGCCGATGTCCACCACCTCCCCGGCGCCCTCGTGGCCGAGGATGGCCGGGAAAATACCCTCCGGATCGGCGCCGGACAAAGTGTAGTAATCGGTATGGCAAATACCGGTGGCCTTGATTTCCACCAGCACCTCACCGGCACGTGGGCCACCCAGCTCCACTTCCTCGATCGTCAGCGGTTGTCCGGCTTTCCATGCGACTGCGGCTCTGGTTTTCATAGAAAATTTTCCTTCATATAAATGCTGATGTAGTGAATGGGATTAAGCAGGCTGAAAATTAAAAATAGGTACGAGTATAGCGGCTGCAGTTGAGTTGCGAACTGGGCGAGTATCGGGCACTCGCTGATAGAGACCGGTTTGGCAATAAAGTTTTGCGGAATACAACCGAAACTATCTGTTATGGGTTCTATCGATACGTTTCAATCAACAGTTGCCGAGCACATTTCGCTCTCCGCGATTATCGGCTCGCTCAGCTATGCCCTGGATCTGACCGAGGGCTTGCCTGCCGGGCATAGTCTGCGCAGCTGCTGGGTAGGCATGCATGTGGGCCAGCGCATGGGTATGGACAGCCAGGAACTGTCGCACCTCTATTACACCATTCTGCTCAAGGATGCGGGTTGCAGCAGTAATGCCGCACGTTTGTTCGAACTCTACGGTGCGGATGAACGCTTGATCAAACGCGACTTCAAGCAGGTCGATTCAGACAGCCTGATGCATCTGGGGCGATTCGTGCTTTCCCATGCAGGAGTTGGAAAATCTCTGCATGAGCGGGTTACCCGCATTATGAATCTGGCCCAGAATGGCAATGAGTTTGCCACTGAACTGGTTGCTACGCGTTGCGAACGTGGCGCCAGCATTGCTCGCCAGCTTGGCTTCGACGATGAAGTGGCAGCAGGCATCCGCTGTCTGGACGAACACTGGAACGGCCACGGCAAACCCGCGCGACGGGTGGGTACGCAGATACCCCTCAATGCCAGAATCGCTTTGCTGTCGCAAGTCGTCGATGTATTCCATTCCGCTGGCGGCGCAACGCTTGCCCTGGAGGAAGTCGGCAAACGTTCGGGTTCGTGGTTTGATCCTGATGTGGTGAATGCTTTCAATGAGGTCGAGAAACAGCCTGATTTCTGGAGCGGTTTGACCGACGACAGCTTGCAGCAAAAAGTCAGCCTGCTGGAACCAGAATCCAGAGTGATCAGGATTGATGAAGACCGCCTGGATACCATAGCCGAAGCATTTGCCCAGGTAATCGATGCGAAAAGTCCTTACACCTATGGGCATAGCAGCCGGGTTGCAGCGTATACATTGGCCGTGGCAAATGCCATGGGGCTCCCTGAAGCACGGCAGAGATGGCTGCGCCGGGGTGCGCTGCTGCATGACATTGGCAAGCTGGGTGTGAGTAATGCCGTACTGGATAAACCGGGCAAGCTGGATGCAGATGAATGGGAGCAGGTAAAATCTCATGCGGCGCACTCAGAGCAAATTCTGGCGCGTATGCGCATTTTTTCGGAGTTGTCTTTTGTCGCTGGCGCGCACCATGAACGCCTTGATGGTAAAGGCTATCCGCGTGGGTTGGCTGCTGAGCGCATCCCTCTCGAAACCCGGATTATCACGGTCGCCGATATTTTTGATGCGATTACCGCTGACCGCCCCTACCGGGGACCGATACCCATACCGGAAGCGATTGCCATTATGGAAAAGGAACGCGGCACCGCGATCGATGGGGATTGCCTGGATGCTTTAAAGTGTACGCTGCCGGAGCTTGAATGTTGATAGCCCATTCGCTTTGTCTTGCAAATGAAGCTGAAATTTCATAACCAAGGGTAAAAGCCATGATGGCAAGCATCGAAATTCTGGGAAAAAGTGTTCGGGTGGAATGGAGCGAAGCTGCTGAAAAAGCCCTGAACAAGCTGACAACGCCGCTTCTGGTTGAAATGGAGTTGCTGTTTAGCTGCCTGATCCGTAAAGCTGTCCGGTTTCGGCAAGACTCGCAGTCGGATAATTTTGTGTTTGTCACCCCGCAACTGAAAGTAGGTTTCCGTCCCGTGATGACCAAGGCTTGCCGCATAAGTGATCTAGACGGCGCAGAAACGCCCTTGGCGGATTTCCCTATTAAAAAACCTTCCGCATTTGTACCTAAATATCTCTTCATCGCTTATCGGCGTGGCAAGTGGAGCGGGGAGTTTCAACTTGTCGAATTTGCGAAAGAACGATGACTCTCGGGGGCTGTTGGATTTGCAATCGATTTCCTTAAATCCACATTTGAAGTAGAACCAAACCCGGTCTGCGCCGATTCGCTCCCAAGAGCTGGCTATGCAATTGAAGTTGCTTGATATTGTTTGAAGCGAAGAGCTGCTTCACCTCTTCGGCCCATGTAAACCATTCAGTCAGAAGAGTTTCAAGTCGCCATTTAGCAACATCGATAAAACCCACTAGTCTTCTGATTTTGTCCGGTTAATAAAAACACTATCGATTTAGTGTCTCCAACAAGAGACAAGGTCTGTTCTATCTTTTTTCTCACCTGGCAGTCGGCCTCCATTCGGCCATTTTATTGGCCTATGCAATTTCAATTGCACAAATTTAGCGCCCTGGTTTTCCTCTTTGAATGTTCCGGTGTTCCCGCGCTTACCTCACATCCTGTAATAAATCTGTCTGGAATCGGAGACATTAATTAACTGATCATGCGACAGAAATATTTTACAAGGTAATGATTAATAATGAAATTATATTAATGGCATAGGGTTTGCTTTGATGACTGGTGGCAAGTTTAATCTTTACGCCACCTGCATGAGTAAGTATTGACAACCCTATGGATAAATTAAGGATGATCAAATTGATGACTAACCAGAACCCCCTCACCATGAAAAAAATATTTTGTAATTTGCTAAGTAGCGCCGCGATCTTTGCTATTGCCGGTAGCGCATCGGCGGCGGGGGCAGGTGCCGGGCTGGATGCAAATGTAGGCGCAGGAGCGCGCGGCAATGCGGGCATGGAGGTACCCGCGGCAGCAGATGCTCGCGCAGAAGGATCAGCCGGTGCGAACACTAACGGCTCAAGTCATATGAGTACGGAAGGCAGCGCCAATCAAAACTCCCAAACGTCGCCAGCAGCAACTAGTGGTATGGAGCGGGCTCACGAACGCATGAACGGAATGGGTAGCGAACATGAACAAGCGACGGATGCCGAGGCTAAAACAAAGCAGTCCGTGAAATCCCATCACAAAGGGAAATCAACGGCCAAAGGCAAAGCGCAACAATAGTGCAAAGTGATCGACGCATACTGGAGCTAGGGCTGCCCATTGTATGGGCGAACTGAAGAGGACTGTGTTTGCTGCATGATTCTTGCTTATTGAACCAGGGCAGGCGAAGTTTGAAGTTTGCCCCAGGCTGATTTGCAGTTGTAGCAGACACAGACGCTCAAACTCTTAATTTTCTGTGTGCTCCAACGCACATACCGTGAGAAAGCATCGCTATATCCTCACGGTCTTTCGAACGCTGTTAATTAAGGGGTCACTACTTGGCCTCGTAGTCATAGGTACTTTCTCATTCCGGGACAACCGGAAAAATTAGCGTGAATTCCCCGGATTTTTTTTTGGTTTTCGGGCAAGCAGGCTGGTTGATACAACAATACAAATGTGAGGATCCTGATGTTTGGTGGCTATGAGCATCCAGTTTTGAGCTTGGCTAAACGGCTGGTCAATCCGCTGGTTATTTTCTTTTCTCTTATTATTGCTGTACTGATTGAGCAGCAGAAATTCGATGGTCTGTACCTGTTGCTGGGAATATTGGCATTCCTCGTTACATCTCAAGTGTTTGATGGATTCGAGTTTTTTGAAGAGCGCAGCTTGCGCGGTACCGGTAGTTTTACGCATGGCAGAAATCTGCTGATTGCCTGGGCGCTTGTTCTGGTCATATTGGCTGCAATAGGGTCATTCAGCGGGATTGTCGACGACTACAACCCACGAGTTTTGCTGTTGTGGGGCCTGATTACGCCAGTGTTACTGTTCCTTGGACATTCGCTCGTGCGCACCTATCTCGAGGTATTGCGCAGTAATGGCAGCACTGTTCGACGCTCGGTAATTGTTGGTGCAAATGAATTAGGTCACAAGCTCGCTGACAGGATCTATCAGCAGCGCAGCCTGATGACCAAGGTCGAAGCTTTTTTCGATGATCGGACCGGAGAGCGTTGCGAGAACGAACTCAAAAATGTTGTGTTCGGCGGCATTGATGATGTTGCGAATTATGTTGCACAGCATGAAATTGATCTGGTCTACATTACCTTGCCAATCCTCAATCATCCGCGTGTGATCGACTTGGTCAATTCGCTCCGGGATACCACCGCATCGATCTATTTCGTGCCTGATGTATTCATGTTCGATCTGGTTCAGGCGCGTCTGGATAACGTCAATGGTATTCCGGTCATCTCGGTATTCGAGACTCCGCTGACCGGCATTAATGCAGTCCATAAACGTACTTTCGACATCGTGGCAGCCAGTCTGATTTTATGTGTAATAGCACCGCTGATGCTCCTTATCGCGGCACTGGTGAAAGCAACATCAAAGGGGCCGGTGATATTCAAACAACATCGCTATGGGGTAGATGGTGAAGAAATCATGGTCTACAAATTTCGTTCAATGTGCGTGTGCGAGGACAGCCAGGTTGTCACACAGGCGACCCAAAATGATGCACGAGTGACCCGGATTGGTGCCGTTTTGCGCAGGACTTCACTGGATGAATTGCCACAATTTTTCAATGTGTTGCAGGGCTCGATGAGTATTGTAGGGCCACGGCCGCACGCAGTCGCACACAACGAGCATTACCGCAAACTGATTCACGGCTACATGTGGCGGCACAAGGTCAAGCCCGGCATTACCGGGTGGGCTCAAATCAATGGTTATCGAGGCGAGACCGACACGATAGACAAGATGGAAGGGCGGGTAATTTACGATATTGCTTACTTGAAAAGCTGGTCGTTATGGCTTGATCTGACCATTATTTTTAAAACCCTGAAGCTAGTGCTGAAAGATGCTCAGGCGTACTGATCAAGCAATGCCGGCAACAGGTCTTCACACAAGACGTTGGCCTGAAAAATGCTTTATTTGAAATAAACCTTTACTAGAAATGGATTTGTTATGCGCTTGAAAATACATAGTTTCATTGGAATCTTTGCCTTGTTACTGGCTGGTTTTGCTGGCTCGCTATCAAGTGATACCGCTGCTTCCAGTCCACTGGTGGCAACGACAAATGTGACAAACGTCGATAGGAATCACCCGCCTGCGGTGGTTGCGGTTTCATATCGCGCCCCCGCTTTTTCAAGCTTTGCCAACTCCGTGACGGACGCGACGATACAGGATAGATCAAGTGTCTCTGCCGTGCCGGATGTGGATATCTGGACCATGCTTGTAGCGATACTCGGACTGATTAGTTTGCGTCTCTGGCATGGCGGCAAGAAACGCCTGCCGGTCATTCAATGAACTGCATGGGCGGAACTACAAATCAGTTTTTGACAAAGTGGCGAATCAAATAATAACGAGGCAGAAAATGATATTAGTCACAGGCGGAGCAGGTTTCATCGGCGCTAACTTTATACTTGACTGGCTGAATCAATCCGGCGAAGCCCTGATCAATCTGGACAAGCTGACCTATGCGGGCAATCGCGCCAATCTGGCCAGTGTGGAGGGGGATGAGCGTCACCAGTTTGTCCAGGGTGACATAGGCGATACGGAATTGTTGCGTCAACTGCTACAAGACTATCGGCCCCGTGCGGTGGTTAACTTCGCAGCGGAAAGTCATGTGGATCGCTCCATCCTTGGCCCGGCAGAATTCATCGAGACCAATGTGGTGGGCAGTTTCCATCTGCTGGAAGCGGTGCGTTCCTACTGGAACGGACTGAATGGAGCAAACAAGACGGCTTTCCGTTTTCTGCATGTCTCCACCGACGAAGTATACGGTTCACTCGGTGCCTCTGATCCGGCTTTCAGCGAAACCACGGCTTACGCACCCAACAGCCCGTATTCTGCATCCAAGGCAGCTTCGGATCATCTGGTACGTGCCTATCACCACACCTATGGCCTGCCGGTGCTGACCACCAATTGTTCCAATAATTACGGGCCTTACCAGTTCCCAGAAAAACTCATTCCCCTGGTGATTCATAACGCCCTGGCCGGCAAGCCGCTACCGATATACGGAGACGGTAGCAATGTGCGCGACTGGCTTTATGTGTCTGACCATTGCGCGGCCATTCGGGCTGTGCTGGAACGCGGGAAAACAGGAGAAACCTACAATATCGGTGGATGTACTGAGAAAACCAATCTACAGGTAGTCAAGACTCTCTGCACTTTGCTCGACGATCTGAGTTCAAAATCTCCAGTAGTACCCCATGAAAAACTCATCACTTTCGTGACAGACCGTCCCGGCCATGATCAGCGTTACGCCATAGATGCCGGCAAGATTGAGCGGGAACTGGGCTGGTCTCCGCGGGAGACTTTCGAGAGCGGCATGCGCAAGACGGTGGCCTGGTACCTGGATAACCAGCACTGGGTGGCAAACGTGCAGAGTGGCGACTATCGGCAGTGGATGGAAACCAACTATAGCGAACGGGTGGTGGCATGATGCGCAAAGGAATTATCCTTGCAGGCGGTTCCGGCACTCGACTTTATCCGGTCACTCATGCGGTCTCCAAGCAGTTGCTGCCGGTGTATGACAAACCCATGGTGTATTACCCTTTATCCACGCTCATGCTGTCCGGGATTCGGGACATTTTGCTTATCTCCACACCGCAAGATACACCGCGTTTCGAACACTTGCTGGGGGACGGCAGCCAATGGGGATTGAATCTGCGTTACGCCGTACAGGCATCTCCGGACGGGCTGGCACAGGCCTTTATCATCGGGGCATCCTTTCTCGACGGAGCGCCCAGCGCGCTGGTATTGGGCGACAATATTTTTTACGGCCATGACCTGCCTGCCGGGCTTAGTTTGGCTGATGGCAAGGCGCAAGGCGCTACCGTTTTTGCTTACCCGGTGAAAGATCCCGAGCGTTATGGTGTGGTCGAATTCGATTCTGCGGGCCATGCGGTCAGCCTGGAAGAAAAACCGTCCCAGCCTAAATCCCGCTACGCCGTTACCGGTCTCTACTTTTATGACGATCGCGTGGTGGAGGTAGCCAAGGCGCTCAAGCCATCGCCGCGGGGCGAGTTGGAAATCACCGATGTGAACAGTCAATACCTGGCTTGGGGTGAATTGGATGTCCAGGTGATGGGACGCGGTCACGCCTGGCTGGATACCGGGACGCATGAGTCGCTACTGGAAGCCTCCCTGTTTATCGAAACCATAGAAAAACGCCAGGGTCTGAAAATCGCCTGTCCGGAAGAAATCGCCTATCGCCAGGGTTTTATCGATGCTGCACAACTGGAAAAACTGGCGCAACCACTAAATAAAAACGGTTATGGCCGCTATCTGCAAGATTTGCTGAAGGAACGGATTTTTTAATCATGACTGGATCAGTAAAAAATTTAGGGAATCAATATCAATGATGCACAACGCTCTCTATCCAATTATTTTGTCCGGTGGCTCCGGTACGCGCTTGTGGCCGCTATCCCGAGCAGCGCTGCCCAAGCAGCTTTTGCCGTTGTTCTCGGAACGTAGCTTATTTCAGGAAACCGTCAGCCGTGTGGCGAGCCTGCCGGATACAGCGCCCCCTCTGGTCATCTGCAACGACGAACATCGCTTCATGATCGCAGAGCAATTGCGTGCGCTGCAGATTCAGCCCAGTGCGATTTTTCTCGAACCTGTAGGCCGTAATACTGCGCCAGCAGTAGCGATTGCTGCTCTGGAAGTGATCAGCAGGGAACCTGAAGGCATGATGCTGGTATTGCCTGCCGACCATTTGATTAGCGACCAGGGAGCGTTTCATCGCGCAGTGCTCCAGGCTACGAGGCTGGCAGAAAAAGGACTGCTGGTTACCTTTGGCATCGTCGCCCAGACGCCGGAAACCGGCTACGGCTATATCCAGAAAGGGGAAGCCCTGACAGACGTGGATGGCACCTATCGCGTGCAGGCTTTTGTGGAAAAGCCCGACCTGGCTACTGCCCAGTCCTATTTGGATAGCGGTGAATACTACTGGAACAGCGGCATGTTCCTGTTCCGCGCCAAGGATTTTCTGGCAGAGCTACGGCAATTCCGTCCGGAAATCCACACAGCCTGCGAAGCGGCTGTGGCAGCAGCCAGGAACGATCTCGATTTTATCCGTCTGGATCCAACCACCTTCGCTGCCTGCCCCGCGGAATCGCTGGATTACGCGGTGATGGAACACACAAAAAAGGCTGCAGTGGTGCCTGCCGACATCGGCTGGAACGATATCGGAGCCTGGGATGCTCTGTGGCAAGTAGGTAGCAAGGATGCAGCAGGTAACGTAACGCGCGGCGACGTTTTGCTGGAAGGCGCTGGTAACAATCTGGTACGCGCGGAATCGCGTCTGGTCGTAGCATTGGGCGTGGATGATTTGGTTATCGTGGAAACTGCGGACGCAGTACTGGTAGCGCACAAGAGCCGGGTGCAGGACGTCAAAAAGATCGTTGATAAACTCAAGACCGACAAGCGTTGCGAGCATCTCTATCACAGTCGCGTGCATCGCCCATGGGGCTGGTACGAGGGCATTGATGCCGGTGACCGTTTTCAGGTCAAACGCATCATGGTCAAGCCCGATGAGAAGCTATCGCTGCAAATGCATCACCACCGTGCGGAACACTGGATCGTGGTCTCGGGTACGGCAAAAGTGGTACGCGGCGAAGATGAAATCATGCTGAGTGAAAATCAGTCCACTTACATCCCATTAGGAAGTAAACATCGTCTGGAAAACCCCGGCAAGATTCCTTTGCATCTGATCGAGGTGCAATCTGGCGCCTATCTGGGCGAGGATGATATTGTTCGTTATGAAGATATTTATAAACGCAATTAACCTGCAGGGTATGAATATGCGCGGAAAACTTGCTTTGCTTGTGGCTTTCGCAATGGCCTCTGCTGTGGCACGAGCCGATCCGGAGGACACCTTTATCCCCTATGTCAGGGGGCTGTATGACTATGACAGCAACCTGTTTCGCCTGGAGAATGATCAGGCTGCAATGACCCAGTTAGGGACGACTAATAAAGCCGGGTCTTATCACATGCTGGGTGCCGGATTGAATGTGAACTGGCGTCTCAGCAGGCAGGCTGTCAAAGGGCATATCGAAGTGAACCGGACCCGTTACGATACCTACAGTGTGCTGGACTACGATGGGCGGGATGCACTGCTGCAATGGGACTGGTTGATAGGTAGCGTGGCATCGGGTGATGTGGGAATTACCGATACGGCTACTCAAGGCAGCTTTGCCAATATCAACCAACCGGTCAGCAATCTCGTGACTGTGAGATCAGCCTATTTTCACGGCGGTGCCCAACTGGATAGCCGCTGGAAATTAAAAACCGGGGTGATCAAAACCGAATCGACCAATAGTGCCGCAAGCAGGCAAATCCTGAATTCCACGGTGAACACCTATACGGCGGGTGTGCAATATGAAACGCCCAAGGGCAGCCTCATCGAATGGGCGAGCCAGTTGAGTGATGGGAAATATCCCAATCGACAGGTAGTGGGTTTTGCGCCTGTAGATAACGGATATCGGCAGTGGGATCATGGAGTCATAGTCACCTGGGAGCCTAGCGGGAAGACCCAGCTGCTGGGCCGATTGAATTACACCAAACGTAATTATGCCGATGTACCTCAGCGCGACTTCTCCGGTGTTACCGGTCGTCTGGCCGGGGATTGGTTCGTGACGGATAAAACCACACTGGAACTGGCCCTGTATCGCGACATTGGGGCAGTCGATGACAACACTGCCAGCTATTCCCTGAATCAAGGGTTCGATCTCAGTGCGGGTTGGACTGCGACTTCAAAACTGGCTTTCAATACAAAGCTAAGCTACGTCAATATTGATTACTCAGGCGATCCAGGATTGGTGCTGACGTCTGCTTCAGCAAGGCAGGACAAACTCACTACCCTGCAAGCCGGAGTGAATTACGCCGTACTGAGAAATACCAAGCTTGGCCTGATATTGGAACATGGCAAGCGCAATTCCAATCAAGCTTTGGCCAGCTATAGCTATAACAGCGCAATGATCAATTTGCGCAGTGAGTTTTAATTGTTGAGCTGCGGCCTGAAAACCGGATGCGAGACTTCGTCCCATAACATTTTAATTTTTTGAAAGGGATCGTAACTATGCGGCCAATTCTTTATCTTCTGTTTCTTGTTTTGACAGCGCTGTCTTTGCCTGCTGCGGCCCAGGACTACCGCCTGGGCGGCGGCGATATTCTCCATATCACGGTGTATGGTCATCCCGACTTGAATCTTGATGCCCGAGTTGATGAACAGGGCAAGATCAATTTTCCCTTGATCGGAGAGTTAGCCGTGGCCGGCGATACTGCCAGCGCTGCTCAAACCCGTATCGGGCAAGCGCTCGAAAAAGGCGGTTTCATCAAAAATGCACAAGTTAACCTCGTGGTGAAGCAATATCGAAGCAAACAGGTGTCCGTTTTGGGTCAGGTGAACCATCCAGGCAAATATCCGCTGGAATCCACGAGCACAGTGACTGATTTGCTTGCCATGGCAGGAGGGGTCACATTGGCAGGGTCGGATAGCTTGATCATGACGCATAAGCAGGATGGGAAAAGTCAGGAAATCACGATCAATATCCCGGCGCTCTTTCAGGGTGGGAACGCTGATCTGAATCGACAGGTGTCTGACAACGATGTTATTTATGTGCCGCGTGCGCCGGTTTTCTATATATACGGTCAAGTTCAACATCCCGGTGCGTTCCGTCTGGAACAGAACATGAATGTCATGCAGGCCTTATCCCTGGGCGGAGGCATTACCCCACGCGGTACGCAAAAAGGTATCCAGATACGTCGGCGCGGTGCAGACGGTCGAGTGACGGCCCTGAATGCTTCGCTATCAGACCCTGTGCTTCCGGATGATGTGGTTTACGTCAAGGAAAGCCTGTTTTAAATAAATCGGGCGAGAAATCTATGAATGCGATGAGTTTTTTACGGTTGCTGTGGGCACGCAAATGGATTGTGTTTGTCATCTTGGGCATCACTGTTATTGCGACGGTTATCGCTACTAAAATGTTGCCTCCAAAATATACGGCGGTAGCCAGTGTAGTGGTCGATCCAAAAGGTAAAGATGGGCTGACCGGAGCGGCGGTACAGGCGGATGCCATGTCCGGTTACATGGCTACCCAGGCGGATATCCTGGGTAGCCATAATGTGGCTCTGAAAGTGGTGGACAAACTCAACCTGACGCAGGATCCCTTTGTGCGTCAGCGATTGCTGCACAATACCAAAGCAAAGATAGACGCTAACCAGTTAGCCGATACATTACTCACGACGTTGACCGTCAAACTGTCTCGGGAAAGTAATGTATTTAACGTTTCATACACTGCTGATGACCCCAGATTTGCCCAGCTCATTGCCAATGCTTTTGTCCAGACATATATGCAGACCAATCTGGACATGCGCACCGGTCCGGCCCTTGAATCCAATAAATGGTATGCAGGGCAAATCAAGGATATTCGGGACCATTTGGAATTGGCCCAGAAACGCCTGTCAGATTATCAGCGCAAAAAAGGTATTGTCGCTGTAGATGAGCGTCTCGACGTGGAGACTCAGCGGTTAGCTGATCTATCCCATCAATTAGTAGCGGCCCAAGATCAGACCTTTGAGAGCCAGTCGCGTAATCGGCGGTCCAGTGACCAACTGGCTGAGGTAATTAATAATCCCCTCATCCAGTCCATTAAATCCGAGTTGCTTAAAGCCGAGGCAAAGCGTGTCCAGCTATCCAGTAGCCTCGGCGTCAATCACCCGGATTATCTACGCGCTCAAGCCGAAGTGGATACTTTGCGTCAAAAACTCGCGCAGGAAACTCGCAACGCACAGACCAGCGTCAACACCACCTTGCGTGTTGCTCAGCAACGGCAATCTGAGTTGCAGGCTTCGATGGCAGCCCAAAAATCGAAAATTATGGCTTTCAAGCAGCAGCGAGACGAGGGCGCCGTGCTTACTCAGGACGTCGTAAATATTCAGAAATCTTACGATCAGGCTTTGCAACGCGCCACCCAGACGCGGATGGAGAGCCAGGCAAATCAAACTGATGTCAGCATCCTTAATCCGGCCCTTGCGCCACGCTATCCGTCAGGTCCAAACCTGCTTCTTAATGTGGCATTAGCTATCGTATTCGGAGCCACTCTCGGGATACTCATTGCGTGGCTAGCTGAAATGCGTGATCGCAGGGTTCGCTCCGAGGATGATTTGATGCAGGCGCTGGGAGTGCCGGTGCTGGCTACCTTGAAATTAATTGAATTGCCAAGGAAAAACAAGCGATTGACTCCTCCACCCACATTATTGCCGAACTGATCTGGAGCGCATCCATGACCCTTCCCCGCGAACCATTTATTAGTAAGACGCAGACTTATTTGCCTGCAAACCCTGATGATGTAATAGGCAAATTGCTTTTGCAGGCAGGCAAACTCAAACAAGCCGATGTGGCAAAAGTGCTTGCGCTGCAAACGGATGAATCACTGCGCTTCGGTGAGGCTGCGGTGCGGTTGGGCCTGGTTACCGAAGAAGACGTCAGCCGCGCCCTGGCCAGTCAGTTTGATTACACTTATCTGCTCCCCGGGGAAGGAGGTTTTAGTGATGAATTGGTATGTGCCTATCGCCCCTATACCGAGCCCGCCGAAAAATTGCGGATAGTCCGTAATCAGTTGATTAGTCGATGGTTCGGATGCGGCCAAAAACATCTTAGTGTGATCGGGGCAGGTGCGGGAGTTGGGACCAGTTATCTGGCAGCCAATCTCGCTGTGTCCTTTTCGCAGCTGGGTCAACGCACCTTGCTGGTAGATGCGAATATGCATACTCCGCGGCAACATAAAATTTTCCGTCTGGAAAACCATATCGGACTGTCGAATGTTCTGGCGGGTCGTGCCGATTTGTCTGCCATTGCGCCTCTGAAAGCGCTTGTGGGTTTGTCCATCCTGCCCAGTGGCACAATCATACCCAATCCCGCCGAAATTATCGGTCGTTCAAGTACGCGTAAATTGATAGAACAGATCGGCCAAAATTTTGATGTGGTGTTATTTGATACCCCTTCGTTCAATGAGCATGCGGAAGTGGCCAGCCTTGCCGTGATGACGGGTGGCAGTTTGCTGGTGGCAAACCGGCATAAAACACGCTACCAGGATGTGAAGAAAATTCAGGAAATGTTGCAGGGAACGGGGGCCCAGATCGTAGGCAGCCTGTTGAATCGCGACTAACCATGCTAGGCATATATCCGACCTATGACTCAGCAAATTGAAGCCGGCAAATGAACGGAAAATGACTCGATGGCATGTTTAGAAAATTCAGGTGGCAACGCATTCTGCCGGCGAATTGCAGGAACCAGAGTTCAGGTGTTGCGCCATGACCGATTCCTCACGCAGCAAAGCCTTGTTGGGTCTGTTTTGGTCGGTGGTGCCGAGTTGGGGGAGCCACGCTCGCTGCATTGCCCGATGTTCAACGATTCGTGTGTTCGCACCTGACCTAATTTGTACTTATCCGATATGCAAAAAATTAATTTTATCCTACCTTGCAGCGGTCAAAATCCCGTTGGGGGTTTCAAAGTGATTTACGAATATGCAAATGCACTTGTCCAAAGAGGGTACAGCGTGACGGTAATACATCCCATGATTCTGGGTGGTGCTGACATACATGCTTATGAGGGGCTCAGGATCAAGGCGCACTACTATAAGCAGCGATTTACACACAGATATCGTCCTGATACTTGGTTCAAGCTACATCAAAAAGTCAAGGCTTTGTGGGTGCCATTTCTTGATCAAAAATTTATTCCGGAAGCGGACGTTGTTGTTGCAACCTCATGGGAAACAGCAGAATGGGTAAGCGCTTACGCGGCTGATAAGGGTAGAAAGCACTATTTCATCCAAGACTATGAGCATTTCATGACCGCAGCACCCGATGTGCGCAATCGTATGCAGGTCACCTACACGGGCCCATTTCGAAATATCGTGATCTCTCCGGTCTGCTCGGAGATAGTAGAAGCTAGCGGTGGCAGTGTTTGCAGCCAGATACCAAACGGGCTGGATCACAATGTTTATAAGCTGACTGAACCCATTGATTCGCCGAGGCGCCGATGGATCGGTTTTCCTACCCGGAATGAACCCTTTAAGCGGACGCAGGATGCGGTAGAGGCGCTGCGTCTGTTCAGGGAGAAATCGAATGGCGATTTTGGTTTTTGGTCATTTGGGGCAAAACGGCCTCAGGGGTTTCCGGATTGGATCGAATTCCACGAGCGGCCTACGGATGATGAACTGGTTCAACTTTACAATCAGACCGTCATTTTCGTGGTGCCATCGGAATATGAGGGGTGGGGCTTGCCAGGGTCCGAAGCCATGTGCTGCGGGGCGGCGTTAGTATCCACCGATAATGGCGGGGTGCGAGCTTACACTGAGCACACCCGGACAGCGCTGCTATCAGAGCCAAGAAACATTGAGGCATTGGCTGACAATTTGCTTATGCTGGCTTCTGACCCGCATCTGCGCAAGACAATAGCCGCGACGGGGCAGGAGCAGATCAGGCAGTTTACCTGGGATCGGGCAACGACTGCCCTGGAGAAATGCCTCAAAGAGAAAATTGATTAGGGGCGATGAGATTAAGGCGACCCATGATCACCAGGGAGAGCGTGTAACGGCAAGTCTACCCTTGATTCAAAACAGTGACCTGAGATGGAAACTGGCCAGATAAAGGCATGAGTAGGTCCAGCAATTCACCGGGAACAAGGCAGTAGTTACTTTTGAGCAAGTATTGAAACGTGAGTGATGGATCCGACGCTTACTAATATTAAGTGTCAGCCAAAAATTAACTTAAGTCATTATCGACAACGGCTTGCCCACCTTGAGGGTTGCAGAAAACCGGGCAGCGCCTGGTTGATGGTATGCAGATGCAGGAGAAATAAAATGGCAAGACATGCGTGCGTTAAGGCGACAAGAACTTGCATCATGGTATTTTGCAATGCATTGGTTTGCGGAATTGTAGTATCTGGACTTTTTAACCTCTTCCGTGTTGCGACAAAGAGGATTTCGTCTTATGACTGACTCTTTGCGTAGCAAAGTGCTGTCCGGGCTAGCTTGGTCTGTCGCACAAAACTTTGGTTTAAAGTTCATCTCTCTGCTGCTCTTTATGATTTTGGCTCGCGTGCTCGACCCGCACGAACTCGGCGTGTTCGCTGTGGTGATGGTAGTGATGGCTTTTGTAAATCTCTTCGTTGAGCAGGGATTGAATGAAGCAATCGTGCAGGCCCAAAAAATCACCATACCGCAACTGAATACAGCATTCCTGATCAATTTTACAATGGCAGTGCTGATATATATTCTGTTGTGGTTCATTGCCCCGCTCATCGCCGCTCACTTAAAGATAGCCGAATTAACGGTCATCCTTCATGTGGCCACGCTGGGTATGCTGGTCAGCGCTATCACGCTTAGTCAACATGCAATGCTGCAGCGCAATTTTCACTACCGCTGGCTAGCCACTTGTGCGCTTGTTTCCACCACGGTATCTGGTGCAGTCGCCGTCACCCTTGCCTTATATGGGATGGGGGTGTGGAGCCTGGTCGTTCAGGCGCTCATCGCCGCGGTCGTTAGCACGATCATGCTGTGGAGCCACCCGCAGTGGCGATTTACATTCGACCTCGACTTTGCAGGGGTGCGCAATCTGCTTCGCTACGGTCTGAATCGACTGTTTACCAGCCTGCTGGATTTTGCCAATACCCGCTATATTGAAATATTTCTGGTTGCTGCGCTTGGCCCGGTCGCTCTTGGAATTTACTCAGTAGGCGTGCGGGCTAACCAAGCGCTCGTGCAAGGACTCAATTGGGCGGTAGTTGGAGTCGTCCATAATGGTTTCTCACGATTGGCACACGACCGTTCTGCCCTTATCGCCGCTTATTACAAGGCCATCACCTTTACCGCAGCTTTTTCTGTACCCATTTTCTTCCTGCTGGGCGCCATCGCACCAGAAGCCATAGTCGTTCTGTTCGGCAGTAAGTGGGCCGGAAGTGCCGAGGTCTTGCGGCCCATGGCTTTTATGGCGGCCATCCAGTCACTGGAGAGTTACAACGACATTGCCTTTAATGCCTTGGGGAAGCCTTCAATCAGCCTCAAGATCGTGATATTCAGGACCTTGATTACTTTCCTCACCCTTTGGGCGGTGCGCGAGCCTAGTCTGTCGACGGTCGTCTACGCTTACGTTGCCAGCCAGCTTGTTACCTTTCCGCTGACTTTCTATCTCGTGCGCAGAATTGTAGGCATATCACTCCGTACCCTCTTCGCGCATATCTGGCGCTTCTTTGCCGCGTGTGCGATAGGTGTGGCGGCTATTACATTTGGTCGGCACATCGGTTTTGTGGCGGCAATGCCCGTGCTGGCCAGACTCTTCATTCTGAGCGCTGCCGGCAGTTTGGGATTCCTCGGATTTCTTGCTTTGACAGCGCGCGCGCAATTACGCGAAATGCTGGCGATGGTGAGAATACGGCGGCAGGTGGTTTGAGACTATTTCAATGAAATTACTCTTGGTAAACGACTATCCCATGGATGAAGCCATGGCGTTATGGAAGCGTGGAGAGTATCCAGGTCAACATTTGTGGGGCGCGACCCATTTTGAAGAAAATGGTATTGAGTTCGATATCGCTTCATTGTGTTCTCGACCCAGCCTGCAAAAGTCTGGACTGGCATCGAAGCGGCAAATGCTGGAAGCACTGGAACGGCAACTCCGGATTCTGGCGTCATCGCGTCAATATGATGTGATTTATTCAGCCTCGCAAAACAGTACCTGGTTATTGTCCTGGCTTCGTTCACGCGGACTATTCAGTACGCCGATTGTTGCTTTGGTTCATCATCCTTTGCGGGGCAGGTTAGTCGGCTGCGCCTTTATAAAGGGGCATGATCGTTTGCTGTTTTTGAGCGAGGCAGTTCAACAGGATACGGAGCGAAGATACGGAAAAGACCTCGGGAAATTTGACGTTTTACCTTGGGGTGTGGACCTGGATTTTTACCCACAGGTTGCAGAGGGAGACATCTCCGGTCAGTTTTTTATTAGCGCAGGCAAGGTAAACCGAGACAATGACACGCTGGCTGCGGCGTTTGCGACGATAGAGTTTCCGCTGGAAATTTACTGTTCCGAAGAGACACGTCCGCTTGTCGAACCTTCGGCTAATGTCAGTGTGCATAGCCACCCTACCGGGCATGGTATTACTTACAAGAAACTGCTGAAAGAATATGGGAAATCCTATGCGATTGCCATTTGTCTGGAGGATACGGAGGCGCTCGCCGGGCTAACCAGTCTTTATGACGCCATGGCAATGGGTAAAGCCATAGTCATGACTCGAAATAAAAATATTGATATTGATATCGAAAAAGAAGGCATTGGAATCTGGATAGAGGCTGATGACATAGAGGCTTGGAGACGGGCCATACACTTACTGGTAGAGCAACCTGAGCTGACCAAAAAAATGGGTGTAAAGGCTCGGCAGCTATGTGAAAAAAAATTCAGTCTTGAAATATTTTCCTCTCAATTAGTCAAGGTATTAAACAGTGTTCAGGTTTGATTTGAGTTGTCGGTTTCTATTACAACCATGCAAACGGACTTGCCGCCGCGGGATCCTGGCATGCCATACCTATTGAAAACGATTAAGAGGGAACAATGAATCCACATGTCACAGTGATCGTTCTGAACTGGAATGGATGGCAGGATACGTTGCAATGCCTGGATAGTTTGGTTCACCAAAACTATCCAAACATGTCGATCATTGTTGTCGATAATGCGTCAACAGATGGCTCGCAGGATCGCCTCCTGAGCTGGCCTGAAAAAGGTGGAAAAGATTGGCTATGCCGGCAATTTTCTATTCACTCATCCATGCCGGAGAGCCCTCATCCGGATACGCTGCGTAATGGAGATTTTGTATTTATACAGTCGGGAGTCAATGGAGGGTTTGCGGCCGGAAACAATCTGGGAATTCAATTGGCTTTGAAACATCAGGCCGCGTACGTCTGGATACTCAATAATGACACGGAGGTGCATCCCTCCGCCCTGGAGGCCCTGGTCCGTTGCGCGGAAGCTGATCCAGCCATCGGTATGTGCGGCTCGATTTTGATTTATCACGATTCGAGAAACCAGATTCAAGCGTGTGGCGGAGGTAATTTCGATTACTGGCGAGCGACTGGCCAACAAATTGGACATGGTCTTGATCCCAGCAAAAAACTGGATGCAATTCAAAGCACGCCGCTTACTTACGTAGCGGGCGCCTCATTGCTGGCACGTGCGGAAATGATTCGGGAAGTTGGTGCATTTGAGGAAAGATATTTTTTATATTATGAAGAAATCGATTGGGCGGAAAGAGCCAAAGCCTGGAAGATGGCGGTGGCTCCAGAGAGCCTTGTATACCACAAGGAAGGCGCCTCGATAGGAACCTCGGATCGTGGCCGCCGCTCGGTGTTGTCGCAATATTACTTGAGCAGAAATTTGCTGCTGTTCTATGCGCGGTTCCATAAGAGGCTATTCCCGCTAGCCATGGCACGTGTTATGCGGGAAATCTGGCTGCAGATCAAAATGAAGGACCGTCAATTATTAAGTGCGACTTGGCGAGCTCTGATAGATGGAGTGTTGCTGCGTGATGGCCCGGTCAATTTTAAGAGACCCTGAATGTGTTGATGCAATGGCGTATGGCGTTTGCATGATAGGAATAATGCGGAAAACAAATGAATCAGTTCGATAAATATTGGAACGAACGATGATGAACAAAGTTGTTTTTTGGCTTGTTTTCCCATTGAGTACGCTACGGCTTGTTCCGCATGTAATGGTAATGAAATTTGGGAAAGGCAAGCCGGTTATTGGGCAGGATGTGGCGCGTTGGGCGCAAATATATTTGGAAGCCGCGCCGATTTCTGCCCTGAAGGAACTGTATGCATTTTTATTCCTGATGACTTTTTACGAAGAATTCAGAAATCTGTTTTATTACCGCTCCGGGATGGCGGGGAAGCTGTTTAGCCCTTTATGTAGACCTCTATCCACGCTGTACATTCAGGCCGGGAAAATCGGTCCTGGTTTATTCATTCAACATGGATTCGCAACCATCATCGGGGCTGAAGAAATTGGAAGTAATTGCTGGATTAATCAGCAGGTGACGATAGGCTGGGCAGATAAGACCGGAGGCCCGGTAATCGAGGATAACGTGACCATTAATGCAGGGGCAAAGGTGATTGGGGATATCGTTATTGGATCGAATTCCAAAGTGGGTGCCAATGCAGTGGTCGTGAAGAACGTGCCGCCAAACTGCACGGTTGTCGGCGTGCCTGCATATATCGTCAGGAAAAATGGCGTGAAACTTAAGGAGCCCCTTTAAAAAGGGTATTTAACGGAAACATGAAGATTTTGATGGTTTCCCCGGTACCTACCCATCCCCCCATTGCAGGTAATCGGGCGCGAATTCTCACGCTGGCGAATGGCCTGATGGCAGCGGGGCATGAACTGCATTTTGCCTGGGCCGCGCTGGAAGACGGCGATCGCATTGCGATGATGGCGCATTTCGATGGCCGTTTTATCGAGTTAATGTACCGCACGCCAAAAACCGTGAATGGTATAGCGACACGTTGGCGACGCGGAGTGTTACGGCGAATGAAGCATGCATCGGCGCATGTGTGGGGCGTGGATGACTGGTACGACTCAGGATTGACGGATCAGCTGGCGGTGCTGCAAGCACAACACAAATTTGAGGCCGTATTCGTGGAATATGTTTTTATGTCCAAAGCACTGGAGATATTCCCCGCAGAGGTGGTGAAAGTCATTGATACGCATGATCGCTTCGCGGATCGGCATCTGCACTACTTGAGGGCAGGAAAACAGCCGGAATGGTTTGCCACTACGCAAGCGGGTGAGCGTAAAGGCCTGGCACGTGCGGATGTGGTAGTGGCGATACAAGACAGTGAAGCGCGCTTGTTTGCGGCCGCATTGCCTGGACATACGCGGGTGACGACGGTGGGTCATCTGCTCGATATGTCGCAGTCAGCACTGATGGCGAATGTGCCGCGGGCGATCTTCGTCGCCTCGGCTAACAGCATCAATGTCGATGCCGCCAATACCTTTATTGCGGACGCTTTGCCTTTAATTCGGGCCGACTTGCCGGATTTTGAATTGTGGCTGGCGGGTGATGTGTGTCTAGACGCGCTGGATGCACCCGGCGTGCACAAAATGGGACGCGTGGATTCAGTAGCGCAAACCTACGCGCAGGGGATGTTGGCAGTGAACCCGGTGCGTATGGGAACAGGTTTGAATATTAAGACCATGGAATGTCTGGCCTTGGGGGTGCCGCTGGTCGCAACCGAATCAGGCAGCCGCGGCCTGGAAAACCTTCGTGGGCGTGCTTTTTTGGCTGTGGCGGATAACGACGCGGCGGCCATGGCGGCAGGGGTGATCCGCGTGCTGCGTGATCCGGAGTTGCGTGCCGGCCTGGTACATGAGGCGTTCGTCGCCGCCCGTGAGTGGAACGCCGCGCAACTTGCCAATCTGGCTGCCGCATTGCAACCGCCTTCACCTCGGGCAATCCAGAAAGCCGCCCGCGTATGACAACTAAACCAGGTGAGGTGTTGATTGGCCGCCAGACCGATGACAACGGCACGCCGCTGCTGGCCGACTGGGCGCAGTTTTATCGCCTGTGCGAAGGCTCGCGCGTGCGGCGCCTGTTTGATTGCATGCGCGCACCCGGCATACACGCGGTGACAGTATTGCGCTTTGGCCAATGGGCAGCGAGTCAGGCGGCTCCGCTGCGCTGGTTGCTGGCTCCCGTGTATATGTTGCTGAACGAATTCATCAAAATACTTTGGGGTATCGATATTCCGCGTAGCGCGCGCATCGGACCAGGTTTCTACATCGGCCACTTCAGCGGGATTTTTGTCAGTTCGCACGCAGTCATTGGACGCAACTGCTTTATATCGCAAGGCGTCACCATCGGACATCTTCTCAAGGAAGCGCGCGAACTGCTTCATGTAGAACAGGTCGATCTCCGCGACCTTGGTGATCATGTCCTCCTTGTTCTGATGGTGCGTGAGGAAGTGATGGCCTTCCGCGATGCCGATCTCGGAGAACGCGCGGTTGCTCCCTTCGTTCGCCAGCAGGAACGTGGCGATGCGCGTCGAATCCGTCTGGAACGCGAGCAGCATCATGTCGAACATCACCTGGATGTATTCCTCGTAGCTCGTCGGGACACCGGCCGGTG
>JANMKH010000365.1:0-2990 GCA_031371965.1 Sulfuriferula sp. | reverse complement strand
CTCGTCCATGTCCTTGACCTTCCACAGCCAGTAGCCGCCGATCAGCTCCTTGGTTTCGGCAAAAGGGCCGTCGGTAGTTGATATTTTACCGTCGCGTACTCGCACCGTGATGGCGCTATCAGGCGGTTTCAGGCGGTTAGCGCCGACGAAGTGGCCGCTCATTCTGATACGTTCGGTGAATTCGGCGTATTCCTGAAAATGCGCTTGCGCTTCAGTCTTAGGCATGTGCTCCATCACTTTTTCGGCACAGATCAGACAGAGAAATTTCATACAGTGCTCCCCGGTTGGTTTTGGAACGGGTTTGCGATGCTTTTCAGATGGTTTGTCTGGTTCATCGTTTTCTCCAGATCAAGCGTTTTAGTCTACCAGCGCCTCACGTCAGGTTAGCGATGGCACCGCATTTTTGTGCTGAGGCATCATGGCTCTCCTTGGTAAACAGGGTAGTCAGCTCAGCATGGCCTTCATGGCTTGCTGCATCTCGTCCGGCTTGACGTCGCGCGTATGCGTGGCGATCGACCACTGGTGGCCGAACGGATCAATCAGTACGCCGTAGCGATCTCCCCAGAACATGTCGGCGAGCGGCATTTTGACCGTGGCACCGGCAGCCACGGCTTGCGCAAACGTCGCATCGGCGTCCTCGACATACAGGTGCAGCGTGACCGGCGTACCCTTGAGCGAGGCCGGCCCCAGCGAACCCCATTCCGGCATTTCGTCGACCAGCATGACATTGGAATCACCAATGCGGATCTGGGCGTGCATGAGCTTGCCGGGGGCGCCAGGCAGGCGCATCACTTCCACGGCGTTGAATGCACGCTGGTAAAAATCAATGGCTGCGGAGGCACCGGCGCATACCAGATGCGGGGTGATGCTGTGGCTGCCTTCGGGGATGGGTTTGATGGTGGACATGGTATGGGCTCCTTGTTGTGAGGGTTAGGGATGTTGCGATGCGATTTCGGCGCGCAATTTTGCTTCCTGCGCGCGCAGTTCAGGCGTGAACTCGGCACCGAAATCTTCCGCCTCGTATATCTGGCGGATTTCGATTCCTGTTTCGCCATCGAACGGGTTGGGGCAGCGTTTGACCCATTCGATGGCTTCGGCCAGCGATTTCACCTGCCACAGCCAGAAGCCGGCAATCAGCTCCTTGGTTTCGGTGAATGGGCCGTCAACGACGCTGCGCTGGCTGCCGGAAAACCGCACCCGCGCGCCTTTGCTGCTGGGGTGCAGGCCTTCGCCCGCCAGCATCACGCCGGCTTTCACCAGTTCTTCGTTGAATTTTCCCATCTCGGATAATAGTTCTTCGCTCGGCATGACACCGGCTTCACTATCGGCGTTGGCTTTAATCATGATCATGAAACGCATGGTCGGCTCTCCTGTCGTGTTGAGGTCGGCGTGCTGCCTATCAGCATAGACTGCTGGCATGACGCTCTGACAATACGACGAACGGTGGGAAGTGAAATCGACACGCTGGGAAAAATATTTTGCAATGCACCTTGGTGTTAATGCAACAGCCGGGTCATCATTAGCCATCTGAAAACTACAGGCTCGGGGTTTCCGGTTGATTCTGTCTGTTTCCTTCGATTTTTTTCAGACCCTAACCTATGATTACGAATGCCCATAAAAAAAGCGCACTAAAGCACGCTTCTTTCACTAACATTAGCGTATCAGTAACGGTTGCCGTGCTGGTCCATGACAAAGGCGACCGTTTACGTGCAGCGGGCAGCGGACAGCGGACAGCGCCAACATGTTCCCGCATACCGCCCACGTGGAATCCATCGCGGTATTTGAGCGCTGACTTATAAAAATGCATCTGGAACACAATGCGCAAATATCAGATTAATCGACACTGGATTCCATCGCCCTCCGTGTAGAAACAAAGCGTGAGGGCTGCTGGGTGCTCGTTTCTACCGGGCGGCGATAGTCGCATCTCCCCTCCCAGCGCATTAATCAGAATTCCACTTCGAATTTGAACCCGTGCTGATTAAAACTGCACGGCACAGTGAACCTTGTTACAGCAATATGACTATTGTTTAGCCAGAACAGGACGCCCAAAGAAATAGCCTTGTGCCCAGTCTATCCCCAGCTCACAGAGAATATCAGCGGTATCCGCATCTTCGACAAATTCGGCTATCGTGGTCAACTGAAGATCTTTTGCGATATCACTAATGCGTTTGACGATCTGCCGGACGCGCTTGTCTTTTACCTGTTGAATCAGGCTTCCTTCGATTTTCAGGAACGAAACAGGCAGGTCAGCCAGATACTGGAATGAAGAATAGCCGCTACCAAAATCATCAATGGCCAGGCGCATTCCATAATCAAGGAAAGGCGCAAGCTTGGTTTTGACAGCATGAGCATCGCCGAGCAATTGTCTTTCCGTAATTTCCAGCACCAAGGGCTTGGTGAGGCCCATATCCACCCCGCACGCTATGCACGCCGCCTGAGCTTCAGCAAACAAATCCTGAATCAAATTCTGATGCAGCAAAAGATCCGCTGAAATATTAACGAAATGCGCTAAATTTGGGCCGCCGCCAGCAATATTGGCTGCACAGCGGTTCATGGTTTGTTTAATGACCTGGTAATCGACCAAGTGGGTTAGCTGCAATTCCATCGCCGCCGAAATAAAGTCGGCAGCCGCAATCACGTTTCCGGACTCATCGATTAATCTGGCCAGGGCTTCTTCAGCAACCGGCTTTCTGGTTTGCAGGTCCACGATCACCTGATAGGCCGGCACCAACCGGTTGTTTTCTATGGCGGTGTTGAGTTTTGCCGCAATGGAATAAACCTCTCGCTTGTCCCTGGCTGCCACCACACGATTGCGGCCGGATTTCTTGGCTTCATAAAGTGCAGCATCGGCTGCCTTTATCAGAAAGTCCGGCGTATCGCCATCACGGGGATAACTGGCAATCCCGATGCTCGCAGTCGTTCTGATTTTTTGCGTATTGAGCTCAATTGAGAATTTCTCGATTGCGTCCCGCAGACGTTCAGCAATCATC
>JANMKH010000361.1:0-13637 GCA_031371965.1 Sulfuriferula sp. | reverse complement strand
ACCCGGTGTACCGGCCCCAGCAACACCACGCGGCGCACCTTGCCGCGCAACGAACGCAGCCGCGCATAGGCGCTGGCGGCGATGGCGCCGGAATAGCTATAACCGGCGTGGGGCACGATAAGCGCCTTGGGCGTACGCATTGCCTGTGTGGTGTGGACATCCTCCAGCAGCGCTTGCACCTGGCCGGCCAGCAGCGCGGCATCGGCCGGGTAGAATAGCCCGGCGACTGCTGCCGGACGGATGGTTGCGGACATTTTTGCTTCCTCGTTTAATCCAATGACTCCAATATGGAGACAAATACCATTAAGACAATAATGCCTTCAGAAACTGCATTGCTTGCACAGGCCGACCATCCCACCGGATAATCCGTTTCTTTGTGCCTTGCCAACATGTCTGATTATTACGCACTGATCCCTGCGGCAGGCAGCGGCGCCCGCATGGGCGGAGAGCTGCCCAAACAGTACCTTGACCTTGCCGGCAAGCCGATGATTTACCATGCCTTGCGGAGGCTTGCCGGTTCCCCGCGCATCCGCCGCGTGTATACGGTGATCTCGCCTGAGGATACTTACTGGGATGATTACGACTGGCGCGAATTCGCGCCCAAGTTAAGCGTATTGCGCTGCGGCGGCGCCGCGCGTGCCGACAGCGTGCGCATTGGGCTGGCGGCTATGACGCACGAAGTGGCGGAACACGACTGGGTGCTGGTGCACGACGCCGCGCGCCCCTGCCTTTCCGCAGCCCAGCTCGAGCGCTTGCTGGATGAGGCAGGGGACGACCCGGTAGGTGGATTGCTGGCGATGCCGGTGGCAGATACGCTGAAGCGCGCCGATGCCAGCCGGCATGTATGCATGACCGAGCCGCGCGAAGGGCTGTGGCAGGCGCAAACCCCGCAGATGTTCCGCCACGCCATGCTGCTGCAAGCCCTGCACCAGATGCGTGATGCAGTGCCCACCGACGAGGCGCGCGCCATCGAGGCGCTGGGACATCGCCCGTTGCTGGTGGTGGCGGACAACAGCAATTTCAAAGTGACTTATCCGCGCGACCTCTATCTGGCGCGTTTGATCCTGGAGAACCCGGATGACTGATTTACGCATTGGACATGGCTTCGACGTGCATGCCTTCGCAGCGCAGCGCAAGCTCATTATCGGCGGTGTGGAGATTGCCTATCCGCTGGGCCTGGCCGGCCATTCCGACGCAGACGTACTGCTGCATGCCATCTGCGATGCGCTGTTGGGCGCAGCGGGGCTGGGCGACATCGGCCGCCACTTCCCCGATACCGACGCCCGCTACCAGGGTATAGACAGCCGCCACCTGCTGCGCGAAGTAGCGCATTTGTTGACTGGGCGCGGTTACCGCGTGGTGAACGTGGATTCCACCATCATCGCCCAGGCGCCAAAAATGGCGCCGCATATTGCGCTGATGCAGACAAATATCGCCAATGATTTGGGTGTGGTGCTGGATGCCATCAACGTCAAGGCCACCACCACGGAAAAACTCGGTTTCACCGGACGCGGCGAAGGTATCGCTGCGGAAGCCGTGTGTTTGTTGGCACGGCGCGGTGGTGGATAAACAAGCCACCACGCTGCGCGTGTTTTTTGCGCTGTGGCCGGACAGTGCGCTGCAAACCGCACTGCACAATCTGGGAAACGCCCTCAACCCCGATTGCGGCGGACGTGCCGCGCGTCAGGAAACCATCCACCTCACTCTGGCTTTTATCGCGGCACTGCCGGCTGATCGAATAGAGGCGCTATACGCCGCAGCGGCACGGGTCAGTACGCCTGCATTCGACTGGCAAGTCGATCAGCTCGGCTACTGGCGCCGTAATCAGCTACTCTGGGCGGGCGCAAGCCAGCCGCCCGAGGCGCTTACCACCCTGGTCGGCCGTTTGCATGCCGTACTCAACGACGCCGGTCTGGCTTTTGACGACAGCAAGCCGTTCGTTCCGCACATTACACTGTTGCGAAAAGCCCGCTGCAAACAACTGGTACAACCGCCGGTGGCGTTGGACTGGCAGGTGCGAGAATTTGTTCTGGTGCAATCCGAAATCCCTGCCGGGGGAGCGAACTACCGCGTGATGCGGCGCTGGCCGCTGGGGTGAATCCCTCGCCCGCAGCGGGCGAGGGGGAGTCGATCAAAGATAGATACAGTGTTCCAGATGCCCGGAGAGTTCCCTGGGCGTGGCGCGCGTGTAGTCTTTCTCGATGGTGTCGCTCACCATATTGCGCACGTGCCCGGTCAGGCGCTGGTTGAGCACGCCGATGAACGGCGATGAGGCCACCATGATCAGGCGCTTGTAATGGTTGAAGGCGCGCCCATGTTCAAGTTCTTTCGATAGCTCCTGGGCGAAACGCTCGGCTTCATGTTGCTTGGGATCGGTGGCGGGAACAAAGGAACCATGCCCATTTCCCGTGCCCGGATTATGGCCCGGCCGGTCAGAGACCAGTTCCGAGGCTTTTTCGCGACTTTCAGGGTGGTTGAGTTCTTTGAGGAGTTGGAGACCTTGTTTCGGGCCATTATTGATATAGAGGCGGGCTAGACTTGCATTTGCAACAACGATCCAGGTTGTGGTCATGGTTCCTCTTTTCTTCAGCAATTAAACCCGCAAAACATTGAACCGACACGCGCCGCAACCAGCTACACTCGCCTGCCTGCAAGGCGGGAAGCACGCATTCTGCCAGTCGATTTCATGATTAAAGTACGGTCAAGCCAAGTTTCTTGGGTTTTCAGGTTTACGAAAGTGTTACGCTTTAAAGTTAGCACCTCAATCCAACCCGTCAAGGCTGTTCTAGGATGCGTTGCGCCGCCGAGAGAAAACCGGCCGGGCTAATGTCTTCCACCACAATCGGCATCGTGTCGGCGTAATGAGGGTAATTTTTCAACGTGGACTTGCCGTAAGCGGGGTCGTAGTGCCTTTCCAGCAAAGCCAGCACCAGTTCGTCCCATGCTCCCTGTTCGGCCAGTGCGTTCCAGCGCGCAATGATCTCATGGCCATACAGGCCAACCAGGCAATTGAGCTTTTCCTTGAGGGCAGCGGGGTTGGCTAAAAAGTGGGCGTATTCTTCCTTGAGGAGGGCTACTCGTAACGACGTTGCTACTTCCACGCGCACGCAGCCACCCTCACGCATGCGTGCCAGCAGCATATCGGGTACTCGCAGCAAGCCGATTTTTTTGCTTTCTGCTTCCACATACACCGGGCGGTTGGGGTCGAAGTGCTGAAGTGTCCACCACAACTGGCTGTCGAACATTTTTTGCGGTGGTTGTGGCGCATCCGGCAGATTGCCCAGTACCGAGCCGCGATGTACGGCGAGTCCTTCCAGGTCAAGCACCTGTGCACCGGATTCCAGCAGCGCTTGCAGCAAGCGGCTTTTGCCGGAACCGGTTGGTCCGCACACGACATGGAAATCGAAATGGTTAGGCAAGCTATCCAGTTCGGCCACCACCGTGCGGCGGTAAGCTTTATAACCGCCATCCATCTGGGCGGCGTCAAAGCCGATCTGTTTCAAAACATGCGCCAGCGAGCCGCTGCGGCTGCCACCGCGCCAGCAATAGATCAGCGGTTTCCAGCCACGTGGTTTGCCGGCAAAAGAATCCTCGATATGGCGGGCGATGTTGCGTGACACCAGCGCCGCACCGATTTTTTTGGCCTCGAATGCGGAAACCTGCTTGTATATCGTGCCCACGCGCGTGCGCTCGGCATCATCCAGGACCGGGAAATTCAGGGCACCCGGAATATGGTCCTCGGTATATTCACCGGGCGAACGCACGTCGATAACCTCGTCAAATTCGGCGAGCTGTGCTACGTTTGCGAGCGGTACAGATTTCATGAGTGTTTGCGATCAAGCGAATCGCGCAGTTTATACGAGAGGGTAACAACAATGAACGACTCCCTGGCGCCCGAGCCTATCCGCCTGACCCAGTACTCCCATGGCGGCGGCTGCGGCTGCAAGATCGCGCCGGCAGTATTGTCCCAAATCCTGGCCAATTCCGGTGCGGCGCGCTTGCTGCCGCCGGAACTGCTGGTAGGGACTGAATCCAGCGACGACGCCGCCGTATACAAGCTCAACGACAGCCAGGCGATCGTTGCCACCACGGATTTTTTCATGCCGATTGTGGATGACGCGTTTGATTTTGGCCGCATTGCCGCGACCAACGCCATTTCCGACGTGTACGCCATGGGCGGCAAGCCGATTTTCGCGTTGGCCATTGTCGGCATGCCGATCGGCAAGTTACCAGTGGAAACCATCCAGCAAATCCTCGCTGGTGGTGAATCAGTGTGTGCTGCGGCGGGCATCCCCATCGCGGGGGGGCATTCTATCGACGCGCCCGAACCCATCTACGGTCTGGTGGTGTTGGGTATCGTGCACCCCGACCGGATCAAGCGTAACGACATGGCTCGCGCCGGTGATGTACTAGTGCTCGGCAAGCCGCTCGGCGTCGGTGTGATGAGTGCCGCGCTGAAAAAGGGAGAGTTGTCTGCAGAGGGCTACCGCCAGATGCTGGCCAGCACCACACAGCTCAATACCCCCGGTAGCCGTCTGGCGGAAATGCCTGGCGTTCACGCGATGACGGACGTGACCGGATTTGCCATGTTAGGCCATCTGCTTGAAATCTGTCGGGGTTCCAAAATGGGTGCCACAGTGCAATTCGACCAATTGCCATTCTGGAGCGTGTCACGCGAATTGGCGCAGCAAGGTTATGCTACGGGCGCTGCTGAGCGTAACTGGAATAGCTACGGTCACGATGTGGCGATCCCGGCGCACATGCCCGCCTGGCAACATAAGCTGTTGAGCGATCCGCAAACCAGTGGCGGCTTGTTGGTGGCGTGTGCGCCTGAAGTGGTGGATGAAGTTTTGGAAGTATTTCGGGGAGAGGGCTTCGATCAGGCTTGCGTGATAGGTACCATGCAAGCTGGACCAGCCAGGGTGACGGTGCGTTAACGCGCCGTTATTTCAAATCAGGCGCTGCCAGGGAAACGCGGTGCTAGTGCCGTCATCTTCCAGCCGGCGGCCTGTTGCGCGGCGATCCACACCCAAATAGGGTTCCATCTCTAGCTGTGCAGCCAGACTGCGCCGCTCGCACATACGCCGCTCGAGGGGTATGAACTCTACTTCATAACTTCCTGGCTTTTTGGTGGCTTTTTGCATCAAGTGCCCCATTATTTATTGTCGAGATTTCATCACTTTTCAAATGATAGCACTATATATTGAATAAGTTGCGCTAATTAAAAAATTCATAGTTCATCGTGAACGTCTGGCGGTCAATAGGGGTTGCAAGGATTTCCATACATTGTCCAGAACCTGATTTTGCGCAGAGGCGATAGGATGAAAACCATCGGCCTGGAACAACTCGCGTTTTGCTTCGATGCCACTGAGCAGGGAAGGCAGCAACGCGATATGCTGTTGTCGGGCGAGAGAAGTAAACGTGTTTTGGAACTTTTCTGTATAAGCCATGCCGTAATTGGGCGGCAGATGTATGCCCACCAGCAGTACACGTGCTCCAGTGTGCTGAATGCGTAGGATCATCGCATCCAGATTACGCTGCATCGCGGTCAGAGAAAGCCCCCGCAGGCCGTCGTTCGCGCCCAGTTCCAGAATGACGATTGCGGGTTTTTGCTGTGCCAGCGCGGCAGGCAGGCGCGCCAGCCCCCCGGCGCTGGTTTCGCCGCTAATACTGGCATTGACCACGCGCCAGTTTTGTTTGTTATGGTTAAGGCGCTGTTGCAGCAGGCTGGGCCAGGCCTGACTGGTTTCGAGACCATAGCCCGCCGACAGACTGTCGCCGAATACCAGAATGACTGGCGCAGCCTGCGCGGCGCCGGATACGATAAGACACAACAACAGTAAAAATTTTCCAAAATTCATGATTACTCCCATTAATACCTTCATTCTGCGTGCAGCCGGTGTTGCCAAGCAAGTCGCGTTGAACGGCGTAGCGCTGACCATCCTGCATCCTGCCAGCTTCGACATCCAGCGTGGTGAATCAGTTGCCATTGTGGGTGCGTCCGGCTCGGGAAAATCTACCTTGCTGGGCTTATTGGCCGGGCTGGACCTGCCCAGCGAGGGTGACGTGTGGCTGGATGGACAGGCGCTTGGGCCACTGGATGAGGATGGCCGAGCCCGGCTGCGTGGTGCATTAATTGGCTTTGTGTTCCAGTCGTTTCAGTTGCTGCCGATGTTGACAGCGCTGGAGAATGTAATGTTGCCGCTGGAATTGAATGGCGCCTCCGATGCGCGGACGCGTGCCCAGCATTGGCTGGAACGGGTGGGGCTGGCCGAGCGCCAGCGTCACCGCGCCCAGCAGCTCTCCGGCGGCGAGCAGCAGCGTGTGGCCATCGCCCGCGCATTTGCGGTCAAGCCGGCGCTGTTGCTGGCGGACGAGCCCACGGGCAACCTCGATGCCGAAACCGGCGCGCGGGTGATTGAATTGCTGTTCGAACTCAACCGCGAGCAAGGCACCACGCTGGTTCTCGTCACGCACGATGCGCAACTCGCTGGGCGCTGTGGCCGCCGTTTACAACTGCGTGCGGGGCATCTGGAAACCAGCGCATGAATATTGCCCGCCTGGCATTGCGCATGTTGGCGCGCGAGTGGCGCGCCGGCGAATTGCGCGTACTGGTGCTGGCAGTCATGATTGCCGTGGCCGGATTGGCCTCGGTGAATGCCTTCACGGTGCGCATGCATCTGGCTTTGAGCCAGGAAAGCAATCGCTTGCTGGGCGCGGATCTGGTATTGGTATCGGATCATGCACCCGCCGCCAGGTTGATTGCCGAGGCGCAACGGCGCGGGCTCGCAACGGCTCAGACCGCGTTGTTCCCGAGCATGGTGAGCACGCCGCAGCAGAGCCGTCTGGCCGAGATCAAGGCGGTGAGTAACGGCTATCCACTGCGTGGCACGCTACGTATTGCCGATGAGGCATTCGGTGCGGACCATCCTGCCGATGGCATTCCCCGCCCGGGCAGTGTGTGGCTGGAAGCGCGTCTGGCGAATGAATTGCAGGTGGCGCCGGGTGCATCCATCCAGGTCGGCTACAGCCAACTCAAAGTAGCGGCGATTCTCACCAATGAACCGGATCGTGGCGGTGATTTTTTCAATCTGGCTCCGCGTCTGTTGATGAACCAGACTGATTTGCCTGCCACCGGTTTAATCCAGCCAGGCAGCCGCGTGGGTTATCGGCTGCTGATTGCGGGCGAGAGCAAGGCGGTGGAGTCCTATCGAAACTGGCTGGCACAACACCTGGAGCGCGGTCAACGTGTGTTGGGTGTGCGCGACGCGCGCCCGGAAATCCGCAATGTGCTGGACAAGGCCGAACGCTATCTTGGCTTGGCGGTGCTGTTGGCAGCCATGCTGGCCGCCGTCGCGATTTTGCTGTCGGCCCGACATTTTTTGCGCCGTCACCTGGATGCCTGTGCACTGTTGCGCTGCTTTGGTGCCAGCCAGCGCAATATCGTCGCGCTTTACGCTTTGCAAATTGCTGTGCTCGGAGTTTTGGCGGCGCTGGCTGGGGTGGCGCTGGGTTATGCGGGACAGGCAGTGTTAGCAGGGCTGTTAGGCAAACTGGCTAATCTGGTACTGCCACCGGCTAACGGCTTACCCTTTTTACAGGCCGCGCTGGCGGGGTGGGTGCTGCTGGCGGGGTTTAGCCTGCCCACTCTTTTTGCGCTGCGGCGCACCCCAGCATTGCGTATTCTGCGCCGCGATGGCGTGGCGTTAGACGTGCTCGGTGCGGCCAGTTATCTCGCCGGGCTGGCAGCGCTGACGGCATTACTGTTCTGGCAGGTACGCGATACCCGGCTCACCTTGATGGTGCTGTCGGGTATGGGTGCAACCCTGCTGGTCACCGTACTGCTGGCCTGGCTGCTGGTGCTCGGCGCAGGTTGGCTGGGTGCACGCAGCCGGGGTAGCTGGCGCCAGGGCCTGCTCAACCTGCGCCGCCGTGCCGGCGGTAGCGTGATCCAGGTTTCCGCCTTTACCCTGGGAATGCTGGCATTGCTGCTGCTCACTGTGGTGCGCGGTGATTTGCTCAACAACTGGCGCGCCACCTTGCCCGCGGATGCCCCCAACCGTTTTGTCATTAACATCCAGCCGGATCAGGTTGCGCCACTGCAGGCTTTTTTCCGTAGTCACGGACTGACTGAGGCGACCCTCTATCCGATGATACGCGGGCGGCTGACGGCCATTAATGGGCATGCAGTGAATGTAGCGGCCTATGCCGATCAGCAGACCCGGCGCTTGTTGGAGCGCGAATTCAACTTGTCTTATGCCGACCGGTTAGCGCAAGACCCTGGTCTGATAGCAGGCTACGGCTGGAACAGCACCAACGCCGCGCCGCAATTTTCAGTAGAGCAGGGCATCGCGGAAAAATTGCACCTCAAGCTGGGGGACAGTTTGAGTTTCGACGTGGGCGGCACGCCTATCTCTGCGCGTATTACCAGTCTGCGCAAAGTCAACTGGGACAGTTTCCGAGTGAATTTTTTTGTGATCGCCAACAGTAGTCTGCTGCAAAATATTCCCGCCAGCTACATCACCAGCTTTTATCTGCCCGCACAACAGTCCGGCGTGTTGAATGAAATGGTCAAGGCCTATCCCAATCTGACTGTCATCGACGTGTCTGCCATCATGAAGACGGTGCAGGATATGCTCGACCGCGTCACCGCAGCGGTGCAGTTCGTGTTCATATTCAGCCTCGCATCAGGCCTGGTGGTGTTATATGCAGCACTCGCCGCTACTCGCGACGAGCGCGCGCTGGAAACCGCGCTGTGGCGAGTACTCGGTGCGCGGCGCGGGCAATTATGGGTAGCACAGGTGACTGAATTCGCCGCGATAGGTTTATTGGCTGGTTTGCTTGCTGCAGCCGGGGCGAGCGCGATTGGCTGGGCCTTAAGCAGCGAAGTATTCAACTTGCCCTACCATTTCAACCCGATGCTCTGGATTTCCGCAATGGGTTTGGGCAGCGCGGGCGTGGCACTGGCCGGAGTGGCCGGGCTGTGGGGGATTAGTCGGGAAGCGCCGCTTGCGACTTTGCGCGCAGCGGCGTAGGGTTTGTCCGACTAGACTTTATTACGCATGGCGCGCTGTACTTCACGATCGGTTTCACGTTCTTTGGCGGACTGGCGTTTGTCGTGCTGTTTCTTGCCTTTGGCCAGGCCGATTTCCAGCTTGATGCGGCCACGCTTGTAGTGCATATCCAGCGGCACCAGGGTATACCCGGCGCGCTCCACCTTGCCGATGAGCTTGCTGATTTCTTCGGCGTGCAACAGCAGTTTGCGGCTGCGCGTGGCGTCAGGGTGGACGTGGGTGGAAGCAGTGGCCAGCGGGCTGATATGCGCACCGATCAGAAATATTTCGCCATTCTTGATGACCACATAAGCTTCTTTTAGCTGCACGCGCGAGGCGCGGATGGCCTTCACCTCCCAGCCTGCCAATATCAGGCCGGCTTCGTATTTGTCCTCGATGAAATAATCGTGGAAGGCTTTTTTGTTCTGCGCGATGCTCATTGGTTTTTCCGGCGTCAATCGTGTATTTTACCAGTTTTCGCGGGTAAGACTGACGATGGCAGTAGTAAACAAAAGCGTGCTGGTCGGGCATTCTGCCCAGCAAATGTTTGAACTGGTGGATGGGGTGGAGCACTACCGTGAATTTTTACCCTGGTGCGGCGGTACCGAGGTGAAGTTGCGCGACGGCCACACCACCGTGGCCACCATACATATCGACTATATGCACATCAAGCAGCACTTCACTACCGAAAATCTCAATCAGCCGCCGCATCTCATCAAGATGAAACTACTCGACGGACCGTTCAAAAAACTCGACGGGGAATGGCACTTCAAAGCACTGACCGAAGATGCCTGCAAGATTGAATTCATGCTGAATTACGAATTTTCCAACAAATTGCTGGATACGGTGCTCGGGCCGGTTTTCAGCTATATTGCCAATAGCTTTGTCGAATCTTTCATCCAGCGCGCAGAACAAATATACGGAGCATCATGAGCGAACAAATAATGGTGGAGGTTGCCTATGCAAAGCCAGACATCCAGGTAATCCTGCCGGTCCGGCTAACTGTGGGCGCGACTGCGCTGCAGGCCATTGCAGGCTCGGGCATTCTGGAAAAATTTCCGGAAATCGACCTCAAGCAAAACAAAATTGGTATTTTTGGCAAACTGACCAAACCTGAAACCACGGTGCGCGACAAGGATCGCGTGGAAATTTATCGCAAGCTGATTGCCGATCCCAAGGAGGTCAGGCGCCAGCGCGCTGAAGAGGGCAAGGCAATGAAAAAAGGTGGGGGAGAACTGGAAAAAAATGAAGACGCATGAGGCGGCTTCAAAAATATGCACCATTAAAAACGGGCGCCGATGCGCCCGTTTTTAATGGCTTGAACAGATATCGCTTATTTAAATACGTCGGTACTAGGATATTTCAACTGAGCGACGCTCAGCTTGGCTAGCTGGCTGGCAAACTTGGCATTTTTCAGCACGGCATCGCTATCCCCTTTTTTGGCGGCTTCCTGAGCTTTCTTTAATGCTTCCGCAGCTGTTGTCCATTCATTTTCATCTTTCTTGGAAGCAACGACATCACTTTCTGCCTGCTTTAGCGCCGTTTGGGCCGCAGCGCTGATGCCGGGGGTGGCCTGAGCCGAAGCCTGGGTACTGCTCGTGCCGTTGCTCGTACTGGCACAGCCGCCTAGTGTCAATAAACCTGCGCTCGCCAAAGCAATTAAAAGTTTAGTCATCTTCAAATCTCCTCTGCTATCTGGTTTGTAATTAGCGAATCTAACCGAACCCTACGCCAGTTGATTGCAAACATAGCTATTCATACGCCAGACGTCAAATGCTTTTGCAATATTTGGTAGGTATTTACTACTTCTGCCCAGGCTTTCCGCTCAATATCGAGTTGCCGTATAATAGCCCTTTGCACAGGAACAAAATAATTATGCGTGTCGTACAAAAAGCGCTTACCTTCGACGACGTTCTGCTCGTCCCCGCGCACTCCGATGTTCTGCCTCGCGATGTTAGCCTGCAAAGCCGCCTGACACGTACCATCACCCTGAATATTCCACTCGTCTCGGCCGCCATGGACACCGTGACCGAAGCACGCCTGGCGATTGCCCTGGCTCAGGAAGGCGGCTTGGGTATCGTACACAAGAATATGACGGTCGAGTTGCAGGCGCTCGAAGTTTCGCGCGTCAAACGGTTTGAGTCCGGCGTGGTTAAAGACCCGGTCACAATTTCCCCTGACATGAGCGTGCGCAATGTTTTGGAAATCACTCGCCGTCATCGCATTTCCGGCCTGCCTGTGGTGGATGCGACGGGCAAGGTGGTGGGTATTGTTACCAATCGCGATTTGCGTTTCGAGACCAATCTCGACCAGACCATCAGCAAAGTCATGACGCCACGGGAGCGGCTGGTGACCGTCAAAGAGGGTGCCAGCCGTGAAGAAGCGCTGGCGCTGCTGCACAAGCATCGCCTGGAACGCGTACTGGTGGTCAACGACGCCTTCGAGCTGTGCGGCCTGATTACGGTAAAAGATATCCAGAAATCCTCCGAGCACCCCAATGCATGCAAGGATAGCCTGGGTCATCTGCGCGTGGGTGCTGCAGTCGGTGTCGGGGCAGGCACCGAAGAACGCGTTGCTGCACTGTCCGAAGCCGGCGTGGATGTGATTGTAGTGGACACGGCGCACGGCCATTCCAAGGGCGTTCTGGATCGGGTCAAATGGGTCAAGGCCCACTTCCCGCATATACAGGTGATCGGTGGCAATATCGCCACGGCAGCGGCTGCACTGGCACTGGTGGATCATGGGGCGGATGCGGTGAAAGTAGGTATCGGTCCCGGCTCGATTTGTACCACACGCATCGTGGCTGGCGTAGGTGTGCCGCAGATTACCGCCATTCACAATGTAGCTGAAGCATTGAAGGACAGCGGTGTGCCATTGATTGCTGATGGCGGGATCCGCTATTCCGGCGATATCGCCAAGGCGCTTGCCGCTGGCGCACACACAGTGATGCTGGGGGGGCTGTTTGCTGGCACCGAAGAAGCGCCGGGAGAGATCGAGCTGTTCCAGGGCCGTTCGTACAAATCTTACCGCGGCATGGGTTCGCTAGGAGCAATGCAAAAAGGTTCCAGCGATCGTTATTTCCAGGACAACGAAGCCGCTGACAAGTTCGTGCCGGAAGGTATCGAAGGCCGCGTGCCCTACAAGGGCAGCATGCTCGCGGTAATTCACCAGCTGATGGGCGGGGTGCGTTCCAGCATGGGCTATCTGGGCTGTGCCACCGTGGCAGATATGCATGCGCGTGCCGAATTCGTGGAAATCACTTCTTCCGGCGTGCGTGAGTCGCATGTCCATGATGTGCAGATCACTAAAGAAGCGCCCAACTACCGCGTTGACTCATAATTCACTCCACAAGCGTGAGAGAGAGCTTATTTCTTTCTCGCGTGTTTCGGAGCCACAGTGTTCGCGCCGTTAAAAAATCCATATGACACACCAAAAAATCCTTATTCTCGATTTCGGTTCCCAATACACTCAACTCATTGCACGCCGGGTTCGGGAAGCCAACGTTTATTGTGAGCTTCACTCATGGGATGTAGACGAAGCGTTTATCCGCGCTTTTGATCCGGCCGGAATCATTCTGTCAGGTGGCCCTGCTTCGGTTATCGAGGAAGAGACTCCACGTGCACCGCAAGTGGTATTTGAATTGGGGGTGCCGGTACTGGGTACCTGCTACGGCATGCAAACCATGGCCGCACAACTCGGCGGTGTCGTGGAAAATTCCATGCAGCGCGAATTTGGTTATGCGGAAGTGCGAGCGCAAGGGCACTCGGTGCTACTGCGCGACATCCAGGATCGTGTAAATGAAGCCGGTCATGGCCTGCTCGATGTGTGGATGAGCCACGGCGACAAAGTCACTGTGCTACCCGAAGGTTTCAAGATTATCGCCAGTAACGCTGCCACGCCTATTGCCGGTATGGCAGACGAAGCGCGCCGTTTCTACGGCTTACAATTCCATTCGGAAGTCACTCACACATTACAGGGCAAGGCTATCATTGCCCGCTTCGTACACGACATCTGCGGCATCGGTCACGACTGGAACATGCCCGACTATGTGGAAGAAGCCATTGGCCGGGTGCGCTCAGAGGTCGGCAGCGACGAAGTAATTCTGGGTTTGTCTGGCGGCGTGGATTCCTCTGTCGTGGCGGCGCTGCTGCATCGTGCCATTGGCGACCAGCTTACCTGTGTGTTCGTGGACAACGGCTTGCTGCGCCTGAACGAGGCCGAACAGGTGATGGAAACTTTCGCCAAAAACCTGGGGGTGAAAGTCATCCACGTGGATGCCAGCACGGAATTCATGAAACATTTGACCGGCGTTAGCGAACCCGAGCAGAAGCGCAAAATTATCGGCCGTGAATTCGTGGAAGTATTCCAGCGCGAATCCGCCAAGCTCCCCAATGCCAAATGGCTGGCACAGGGCACAATTTATCCAGATGTGATCGAATCCGCCGGTGCAAAAACAAAAAAAGCCCATAACATAAAGTCCCACCACAACGTCGGTGGTTTGCCCGAGAGCTTGCATCTCAAGTTGCTTGAACCGCTACGCGAATTGTTCAAAGACGAAGTGCGTGAACTCGGAGTGGCCCTCGG
>JANMKH010000327.1:0-2393 GCA_031371965.1 Sulfuriferula sp. | reverse complement strand
GCACAAGACCGTCCTGCCACCCCCTGCTTTGCTGCCGGCGGCAGAACGCCGGCGCAGCGGCGCGATTGTCAAACTTACCCTGGCGACCGGACTGGAAGCGATCTCAGCCGCCGGCCTCAATGCAGCCAGTTTGCCCAGCGTATTTTCTTCGTCGGGCGGCGATGGGGAAACCTGCCATACCATCTGTGAAATGCTCGCTTCGGATGACCGGCAGATTTCCCCGACCCGCTTTCATAATTCCGTGCATAACGCTGCGGCCGGGTACTGGAGTATCGCCACCGGTGCGATGACCACCTCATCGGTGCTGAGTGCGTTTGACGCCAGCTTCGGCGCGGGCCTGCTGGAAGCGCTCACCCAGGTGGTGGTGGATAACACGCGCAGCGTTTTGCTGGCGTGCGACACCGCTTACCCGGAACCGCTATACAGCGCCCGCCCCATCCCCGATGCGTTTGGCATTGCACTGGTGCTGGCGCCGCAACGCAGCGCACAGGCGCTGGCGCAAATCAGCGTCAGCCTGACGGATGCCAGCGCAGACCGGCTCGATGACGCTGCACTCGAAAGCCTGCGCATCGCCATTCCCGCCGCGCGTGGCTTGCCGCTGTTGCGCGCTATCGCACTGCGGCAAGACCGGCACGTAGTGCTGGATTACCTCGATGACACGCGCCTCGACGTGGCAATTACCTTATGCTGAATCAAGTCTTGGACCACGCCTGGATTGCCGGCCATATTCCGCACCAGGGCAGCATGTGCCTGCTGGATTATGTGGAAGCATGGGATGAGCAGTCTATCCAGTGTCGCGCCAGCAGCCACCGCGCCGCTGACAACCCGTTGCGTGCCGATGGCCGACTTGGCGCCGCCTGCGGGATCGAATACGCCGCACAGGCCATGGCTGTGCACGGCGCCTTGCTGGCGCCGCCCGACGGTTCCAGCGCACGGGTCGGCTATTTGGTCAGCGTGCGCGGCACACAGTTGTATGTGCCGCGGCTGGATGACATCGCTGCCGATCTGCTGGTGGAAGCCACCTGCATCACCCGCAGTGAAAACAATATTCTTTATCAGTTCAGCGTCAGCGCAGCAGGTCGCCTGCTGCTGGATGGGCGCGCCGCCGTCGTGCTCGATGCTGAGGCACTCACCCTACACTCTTCAGGAAACACTTTATGAAAAACGCTCTGGTTACCGGTGGCAGCGGCGGTATAGGCGCGGCCATCTGCCGCCGCCTCGCTGCCGATGGTTGCCATGTGTATATTCATGCCAATCGCGGAATTAAAGCCGCCCAGACGCTGGCTGATGCCATTTGCGCAGACGGCGGCAGCGCAAAGGCACTGACATTCGATGTGACTGACAGCACTGCGGTAGCCGATGTGCTGGCGCCCCTAGTCGAACATCAGCCGATCCAGATTCTGGTCAATAATGCCGGCATCCATGACGACGTGGTATTCCCCGGCATGAGTGCGCAGCAGTGGCACCGGGTGATCGACGTATCCGTCAACGGTTTTTTTAACGTCACCCAGCCGCTGATGATGCCGATGATCCGCAGCCGCTGGGGGCGCATTATCAATGTATCTTCCATCGCAGCACTGACCGGCAATGCGGGCCAGGTCAATTATTCCGCCGCCAAGGGCGCGCTGAATTCGGCGACCAAATCGCTGGCCCGGGAAGTCGCCAGCCGCGGCATCACCGTCAACGCGGTGGCGCCCGGCATTATCGACACCCCGATGAGCGAATCCGCGTTCGACGCCCAGGACATCGCGCGCCTGGTGCCGATGAAACGCGCGGGTAGTCCGGTCGAAGTGGCCGACCTGATCGGCTTTCTCGCCTCGACTCAAGCGGCTTACATTACCGGGCAGATTATCTCCATCAACGGCGGCATGATTTAACGGTGAATGACAACATGAAAACACCCACCCCTACCCCAGTGCATGCACCGCACATCCCGCTGACCGATTACTACCAGACCGAGCAGGATCGGCAAGCCTATCTGCGCCAGATTTTTGACAATACCGCGCCGGATTACAACCGCATCGAGGCAATGCTGGCATGGGGTACGGGCTCTCGTTACCGGCGCCAGGCGCTAATGCGCGGCGGCTTGAAAACAGGCATGAAGGTACTTGATGTGGGTGTGGGTACCGGCTTGGTGGCAGCACAAGCCTGTATTCTTGCTGGTAGTCCGGCGCTGGTCACCGGAGTTGATCCCAGTCCCGGTATGATGGCCGCCAGCAAGCTGCCTGCCACTATGGTATTGATGGAAGGTCGAGCTGAATCCCTGCCTTTTCCCGACAATCATTTCGATTTTTTGAGCATGGGCTATGCATTGCGCCATATCAGCGATCTGGGCGTAGCGTTTACGGAGTTTGAACGGGTACTGAAGCCGGGTGGCCGTCTATGCCTGCTCG
>JANMKH010000287.1:0-2373 GCA_031371965.1 Sulfuriferula sp. | reverse complement strand
CCTTTTGTGCTGATAGACGAAAACTACCGCATCGTTGCAGCCAACCGTGCTTATTGCGTTACCTATGCGATGGATAAAAACGAAGTGGTGGGGAAAACCTGCCACGAGGTATCGCACCGCTCTCCGGTTCCCTGTCATCAGAATGGCGAGGACTGCCCGCATCAGGAAGTGTTTCGTAGCGGCCAGACGCATGAAGTTATACATACCCATTTCGACCGCCATAATCGCCCGGAATACGCGCGCATCAAGGGGCATCCAATCCAAGGCCCTGGCCAGCATCGCTATCTGGGTGAAGCAATTTTCCACATCGCCAATTCGGATGAACTGGACTGTGAAGACCTGCGCATGATCGGCAATTCGCCGGCTTTTCTTGCCTGCCTTGACCAACTCACCCGTGCCGCAGAATCCGAGGCCGCCATCCTGTTGCTGGGCGAAAGCGGTGTCGGCAAGGAACTGGCAGCGCAGTACATTCATCGCCGCTCGACGCGGCGCAACAAACCCTTCATCGCGGTGAATTGCGCTTCCATTGCGGAGACCATGTTCGAGGATGAGCTGTTTGGTCACGAGCGCGGTGCATTTACCGGCTGCATAGGAAGACGGCAAGGGTTATTCGAGCTGGCCGACGGCGGCACCCTGTTTCTGGATGAAGCCGGGGAAATCCCGTCCCATATGCAGGCCAAGCTATTGCGGGTATTGGAAACCGGCGAGTTCCGCCGCCTCGGCGGCACTGACACGCTGCGCGCCGACGTGCGGCTGATTTCCGCCACCAATCGCGACCTGCTGGAGATGGCCGAAGCGAACCAGTTTCGCCTCGATCTATATTACCGTATCGCCGGCATTGACCTATGTCTGCCCAGCCTGAAGGCGCGTAGCAGCGACATTCCGGCACTGGCGGAGGCCATGCTCAAACGCATTACTCAGGCGGGTGCGCCCCGCTGCAAGCTCACTGATGACGCTCTGGAAAAATTGATGCGGTATAGCTTTCCGGGCAATGTGCGGGAACTGCGCAATATTTTGCTGAAAGCCGTGGCCATGAGCAGCCACGGCATCATCAGCGCCGCGCATATTCACCTCGGTGGTCATTCACCCACACACAACCATGCACCTTCCGAAGCGCTCACCAGTGACATGTCCAAAACAGGGATGGGCAGTTCACATGGATTCTCCATTGCGGAACTGGAGGCGCATCACATTGCCGAGCTGTTAATCAGCCATAACGGCCATCGCCGCAATGTGGCGGATGTGCTGGGTATCAGCGAACGTACCCTGTATCGCAAACTGAAGCATTACAAACTGGCCTGAGTTTTCATTGCGATGGATTAAGCCCCCATCAGGGTAACGCAGCGTCCGATTGTTCCATAACCCCACCTTAAGCAGCGTTACTTCCCACTACGAAGTAGTTTTTCATTTAAATATTATTATTTAATTCAATAACTTATATGTTAACGACTTATTTTAGGTTAAAAATAAAATCGCTTCATTGCGACGCAAAACATATAACCAATTGAATTATATAAATATATTTACATGGCATGAGGATTGCATAAGCCGGTGTGCGGGGAAAACACCCGTCACCAATCCTCTTGACTGCCTCCGAAAAAGTCAGACCGTTCAAGGGGTTTTAAATTTCTAGCCTTTACCGAGGAGACTGAAAATGACAACACTCAAAGAGCAACTGACCGCGCACGTCGCTGCATATGACATCTGGGAAAAACGCCGCCGTCATGGACCGGCTGGGGCTAACGACCGAAAATTGTGGGTACTTGCCTGTATGGACGAACGCCTGCCGGTAGACGAAGCGCTCGGCATTCACGTAGACACGCCAGCCGGGCATGGCGATGCGCACTGCTTCCGCAATGCCGGAGGAATCGTCACCGACGATGCCATTCGCTCGGCGATGCTGACTTGCAATTTCTTTGGTACTGAGGAAATCGTCATCGTGCAGCATACGCAATGCGGCATGCTGTCTGCGAATGCGACCGATCTGGAAAAGATGTTACGCGACAAGGGGATCGATACGGACAATATCGCGATGGACCCGACGCTGCCGGAATTGAAGCTGGAGAAAGGCGCATTCGCCAAGTGGATCGGCATGATGGACGACGTGGACGAAACCTGCATGAAAACAATCGAGGCATTCAAAAATCATCCCCTCATTCCCAAGAATGTAGTCGTCAGCGGCTGGGTCTGGGAAGTTGAGACGCGCCGGCTGAGGGCGCCGACCCGAGACCCTGAAAAACGGGCAAGGACCGATGTCACCTCTGCCCCATTCGGCGTCAAAGGGTAGCAACCGCCGCGTTGGAGCTAGTCTCCGGAGTAAACGAGGAAACGTGGGCGCCTGAAGTAACAGGTGTCCACGTCTTGGTGTTTCCG
>JANMKH010000245.1:0-4141 GCA_031371965.1 Sulfuriferula sp. | reverse complement strand
CTTCATCCGTATGCATGACGCGAACACTGACCCGGCTGGTCGACGCTGAAATCACGCCCGCATTCGTCGCGTTGCGCTTTTCCTCGGTCTCGATGCCAAGAAATCCCAGCCCGTCGCAGATGCGTGCACGCACTGCCGGCGCGTTCTCGCCGATCCCGCCCGCGAACACCAGCGTATCCAGCCCGCCCAGCGCTGCGGCGTAGGCCCCGATCCATTTTTTTACCTGGTAGCAAAACAGTTCGACCGCTTCCGCAGCGCGCAGGTCGGTCGTCTCGTGTTCAATCAGATCGCGCATGTCCGAGCTGGTCTCGGACACGCCGAGCAGCCCCGATTCATGATTGATGAGCCGGTTGAACTGTTGGGGCGTCAGATTTTCACTCTGCATCAAGTACCATGCCACGCCGGGATCCAGGTCGCCGGTCCGGGTGCCCATAGTCAAACCGCCGGCCGGTGTGAATCCCATGCTGGTATCGATGCTGCGGCCGTCGCGCACCGCAGCCAGGCTTGCGCCGTTACCCAGGTGCGCCAGGATCACGCGGCCTTGGGCTGCCTGCGTGCCGGCAAGCAGCGCGAGTTCCTGCATCAGATAAGCATAGGACAGTCCATGGAACCCGTAGCGCCGGATCCCCATGGCATCGAAACGGCGCGGGATAGGCAACAGCCGGGCCACGCGCGGCAAGCTGTGGTGGAACGCCGTGTCGAAGCACGCCACCTGAGGCAGTTGCGGATAACGCCGGCGGAACGCCTCGATCAGTTCAATCTCACGCGGAAGGTGATCCGGGTCGTACGGACTGATGCGGTGCAGTTCATCCAGCAATGCCTGGGAGACCCGCTCCGGCTCGGTATGTTGCATGCCATGCACCACGCGGTGGCCCACTGCCCGGATATGGGTAAAACCGGCCTGCTGTTCGAGCCAGTCGATCAGGAAATTCGCCGCCGAACCGTGATCGGCAGCTTCGATATTGCGACTGCCTGGCTCGGCTTGGGACGAATCGTTGAAAGTCAGATTCGTCCCGGACAAGCCGATGCGGTCCACTTTTCCAACCAGCTTTCGCTCCAGCGCTTCGCCCATCTGATACAAGGCGAACTTGATGCTCGACGAGCCGCCGTTGATCGTCAGGATACTTGTGCTTGCGGGCAACATGGATGTATTCCTCACCGTTGTGCGATTCGAGCCGGACGTGTTGGCAACGACTGTTTCAGACGTGCTGGAATAACAGCGTATTCACCGTGGATCGTCCACGATCACCTCAGCATCTTCCGGATAAGACGCGGGCCAGATGGTGGCTGGGGTGATCAGGCACCAGGCGCGAAGACAGCTATTTCTGTATCGCCTGGTTTGTGGCGATGTCAGGCCAATTCTGGACCTTCTCCCACGTCTGCTGTACCGCAGGCGGCAGCTTGTCCATGTGCTTCAGAAACAGCGCAAGCGTCCAGATATCCTGGTCGCTCAGGGAGTACCCGAACGAAGGCATTCCGGTCAGACGAATGCCGTGCTTGATCTTCCAGAACGAGTCGCCCTCCGGGTCGTCTTCCACCCCATCGGTCGCCAATTGCGGAGGCGGCGGATACTCGCCTTTCGCTATTGGCGAAAGTGAGGCTGTGCCCTTCGCGGAACCATGGCAAACGGCGCAGTTTTGTGCGAACAGATGAACGCCATTCATGAGATTCTGATCGGTCAACGCCACCGGATTCTGGTCTTTTGGGGCCTCGCGACGCAGTGTCGCGTTTAACGATGTGCGGGCCATCCAGGTTTCCAGCCAAACGGGTTTCCCATCGGCGTTGGCTGGGATAAATCCGCTACTCACCAGCAAGTAAGCACCGATCAGGGCGACGGCAAGCGTTAACGCAACGCCTAAAACAATACCTTTCAACATAAGACCTCCTCAAATTAACGGCGAGACGCCACCGATATCCAGACACAACATCGCGATCGAAATCGCTCTTTTCAGTCGGCCTGCGCCAACGACGCCGGCCCACCTTGACCATTCGCTCATCAAGCCGGAAGTATGGCACCGGTTCATCATAGACCAGGCATTCCGGCATCTTCATGTTCAGTCACCGTTGCCACAGGATATGAGCATCTTCCAGCGGCACCGCCACGCCGTCGCGGTGCGCTATCAGGCGCGCCGTATAGTCCGTTGCCGGGCGCGTTGCGGGCACCCCTGCGCGGTAGGCGTAACCGTTGGTTGCCCCCACCAGTTGCCGCACCTGCACCAACTCCACGCGCTCCGCAGCGCCACCGTTCACGCCCTTGGCATACAGCTCGACCCGCACCGCTGCCGGGTAAAGGCCATCCAGATACAGTTGAACCTCGAACAGGTGCTGCTCGCCCCCGGTTTCAATCTTCACTTCGCCGAAGCGCAGCGCGCTCCAGTTTTGATCCAGCGCATGCCGCCAATTCACCAACTCCACGCCGGCTGCGCCCTGATCGGCAGCGCGCTCACGGTAGGCCGCGGCCGCCGGGAGGTAGTGCTGTTCGGTGTATTCGGACACCGAGCGGTTGGTGGAAAAACGCGGCGTCAATTGCGCCATGCTTTCCCGTATCCGGCTCACCCAGGCGCTGGGGATACCTTGTTCATCACGCGTATAAAACTCGGGAATCACCTCGCGTTCGAGCAGGTCATACAGGGCGTCGGCTTCGACCGCATCCCAGGCGGGATCGCTATCGTGTTCCCGCACATCCCCCAGCGCCCAGCCTACTTCCGGCGTATAGGCTTCCGCCCACCAGCCGTCCAGTTCAGACAGATTGATGCCGCCGTTGACCAGCACCTTCATGCCGCTGGTGCCACACGCTTCCCAGGGGCGGCGCGGGGTGTTGAGCCAGACGTCCACGCCCTGCACCAACTGCTCGGTCAAATCCATATCGTAGTCGCTGAGAAAGATCACATGCGGGCGCACTTCGGGCCGCCGGATGAAATGCATCCATTGCTGTATCAGCGCCTGCCCTTCCAGGTCTGCGGGATGGGCCTTGCCAGCCATGATGAGCTGTACCGGGCGTTGCGGGTTGGTCAGCAGGCGCAACAACCGCTCCGGGTCGTGCAGCAACAGATTCGGCCGCTTATAGCTGGCAAATCGGCGTGCGAAACCCAGCGTCAGGGTATTGCTGTCAAACAGATGCTGCGCACCCTCAACTACGCCTGGCGCTGCACCGGCGGCAGCCTGTTGTCGCGACAATCGTGCACGCGCGTAATCAACCAGGGCCAAGCGGGCGGCGCTGCGAAATTGCCAAAGCCTGGCATCGCTGGCGCCACGAACGGCCTGCTCCAGCGTTTCGGTTGCACCCAGCCAGCGGCCCTTTCCGCAAAATTCCGTCCAGAGATCATCGGCCGCCACCGAATCCCAGGTCGGCATATGAACGCCGTTGGTCACGTGTCCGACCGGCACATCTTCCGTCGGCCAGCGCAAAAAGAGCGGCTCGAACAGGTGTCGGCTCACCTGGCCATGCAAACGGCTCACGCCATTCACCGCCCCGCTGCCGCGAATTGCCAGATACGCCATGTTGAAAGGCTCCGACGCGTCATTCGGATTGTGGCGGCCCAGCGCCAGCAAATCGTGGCGGCTGATACCGAGCTGCGTGTGTGCATAACCACCGAGGTATTGCTCGATCAGCGCCGGCGCGAAACGATCGAAGCCGGCAGCCACCGCCGTGTGCGTGGTAAACAGGTTGCCCGCACGTGTGACGGCCAGCGCAACCTCGAAGGGGTGCCCGGTTTCCGCCATGAAACTGCGCGCACGCTCCAGCACCGCGAACGCCGCATGCCCTTCGTTCAAATGGCAGACTTCCGGCTGGATGCCGAGCGCCGCCAGCAGGCGCCATCCGCCGATGCCAAGCAGCATTTCCTGTTTCAGGCGCAACGCCGAGTCGCCGCCGTAGAGCTCGCTGGTAATGCCTCGATGCGCGGGGTAGTTCGCTGCGTCATTGCTGTCCAGCAGGCACAGCTTCACGCGACCGACCTGAACCTGCCAGGCGCGCAGCCAGACCGAGTAACCGGGCAAGGCGATCTCCAGGCGCAACCACTCCCCGTCCGGTTTACGCAATGGCGTGATCGGCAACTGCCCGGGGTCGTTGTATGGAAACAGCGCCTGTTGCGCGCCCTCCTTGTCGATCATCTGGCGAAAATAGCCTTGCTGGTAAAGC
>JANMKH010000230.1:0-8922 GCA_031371965.1 Sulfuriferula sp. | reverse complement strand
CTTGCCCGGAATGATGTCGGCACGAACCCCCAGATCAGGCACCTTGAAGCCCATGAACACATCGAGCGTAGTGAACTCAAGTATCACCGGCACGCCTTTTTTCAGCTTGATTACATTCGGCGTGTACTCGAATTTTTTTGCGACAACCTTGATGACCGGATCTTCCGTTGGTACGCTCGCATAATCGCCGGCGCTAACCAGGCCAGTCCCGAGAACAGCGGCCAAAACGATAAGCTTAATTCCACGTGACTTGAGCTTCATGATTTTATCCTTTCACCACCGGCAGCTCCATAATGCGGTATTCGGCCGTCTTCACTTCAGCTTCGATATCGCGATAACCCAGCCCTTTATACGGCTGTGCTGCATCCCAGGGCAGCGGCGCGCGCTTGGGCTGCGAACCGGGTGCCGGCAGCGGAAAGATCAGCGACTTCGCCGAGTGGTGTGCGATATGCCCGGTCATGTGATGATTTTCCTGGTGGATGTGCCCGTAAAACACCGTAACGTTCGGGTGCGGCATCAGTAGCGCGATCGCTTTGTCGCCATCGCGGGTAGCCCAGTCCCATTGCGGATAGAGATCGAACAGCGGCCGGTGGGTGAAGACCACGATTTTTGCGTCTTTGGGCTGGGTATTCAAATCTGCGGCGAGCCACTGCAACTGCGCCTCGCCGATACTCGCCGTCGGGTCGGAGACATTGTCCAGCACGATGAAATGCACGCCTTTGTGATCGAAGGTGTAATGCGTTTTACCGAAGAATTCCTGATAAGCCTCGCCATGATCCAGCGAGGCATCGTGTTCGCCCGGCATGAAGTGAATGTTTTTTACCTTGAGCTCGCTCACGATATCGCGGAACTCTGACAAGCGCTTTCTGCGTTCCTGCGGGTCGTCGGTAGTGTGGGTCAAGTCGCCGGTAAATACGATGAAATCCGGCTGTTGCGCCAGGCTGTTGACTGCGGCCACTGCTTTTTTCAAGGTGCCTTCTGCGTCCGGGTTGACTTTCGGCCCCTTGAAACCCCAATGCGTGTCCGAAAGCTGGGCGAAATAAAACTCCTTCGCATCGCTGCGTTCCTCCATGCTGGAACAACCTGCCAGACCGGAAACGAATACCACGCCAGCCAGCCCGCCCAATTTCAAAAATTCGCGTCTATCCAGTGTCTTTTCCATTATTTCCTCCTAAGTGGTTATCGAGATCGAACACCTGCAACGTGCAATACCGTTCCTACCATTTACTTATTCCCTCGCGATAAAAATACTTCTCACCGGACAATGAACGCGCTGGCAATCAAATGGATTTAACAGGGGGGCTGGAATACAATGGCGCGCTAATCGGTATAACCACATGATGGGATGACGGTGACAGAAGCGATGAAAGCCCGGCGGTTCGGAGAGATGGCATTGCCGCATCTGAACGCCGCTTACAACCTGGCGCGCTGGCTGACCCACAGCGATCAGGATGCGCAAGATATTGTGCAGGAGGCCTATCTGCGCGCCTTCAAGTTCTTCGATGGCTTTCACGGCGAAGATGCACGGGCATGGCTGCTTGCCATCGTCAGAAACACCACCTACACCTGGTTGCAGCAGAATCGCAACCATGTGCATAACGCGTTTTTCGATGAGGAATTTCACGATCTCAACGAAGCGGACTCGGCGACGTTATGCGATCAGCCGGACAACAACCCCGCGGCGATCCTGGCACGTAACGACGACAAACGCCTGCTGGATCGGGCACTGGCACAACTGCCCGTGGAATTTCGCGAGGTATTGGTGTTGAGAGAACTGGAGGATTTGTCCTACAAGGAAATTTCCCGTATCGCGGGCATTCCTATCGGCACGGTGATGTCACGTTTGGCGCGCGGCCGCAGGCTGTTGCAAGCCTGCCTTGAGCGGATCAATTAAGGAGTCACGTGATGAATTGCAAACGAACTCTGGCGCTACTCCCCGCCCATCTGGATCAGGAGCTGGGCTTGTCTGAATCCGGCGAAATGGACCAGCATCTGCAAACCTGCGCAGCCTGCCATAGCGCGTTCGTCAGTCAGACGGCGCTGCGCGACGCAGTCAAGCAGCATGCTACCTATTTTCAGGCACCCAGTGATCTGGAAAGCCGCATCAGAGCGGCATTGCCTTTGGAACATGAAACGCCGGCCGCGCCGGCAAAGCGGTGGCCATGGCAGCGGGGATCATGGAACTGGTTGAATGCGGGCACCATGCTGGCTTCGCTGGTCGTGCTGGTATGGAGTGCCGGCCTCTATCTCGCAACACCGTCACCCAATGAGTTACTCGCCGAAGAGGTGGTTTCCAGCCATGTGCGTTCGCTGATGGTCAATCATCTTGCCGATGTCGCCTCTTCCGATCAGCATACGGTTAAGCCGTGGTTCGACGGCAAGCTGGATTTCTCCCCCAGTGTCAACGATTTGACCGCGCAGGGCTTCCCGCTGGTTGGCGGCAGGCTCGATTATCTCGATCACCGTTCAGTGGCGGCGCTGGTATACCGGCATCGCCTGCATCTGATCAACGTTTACATCTGGCCGGCCGCCAACGAACGGCAGACCGCGCTCCACACCCAGTCGATCCAGGGCTATCATCTGCTGCACTGGAACGAAGCGGGAATGGTCTACTGGATGATTTCCGACCTGGATCCGCATGATCTGATGACGCTGGCCCGTATCCTCCAGGCACAGCCCGCGCCAGGTTAGGCTGCATCGGTAAATCCTGCTGCGTATTCAGTCCAATCCGTTAACCAAAATCTGCACTTCGAATTTGAACCATCGCTGGCTAGAACAGGAGAAAAACATGGCAAGATTTTATTCCGCGCTGACCGAGCAGCATCAGCATTTCATCGCCGGCCAAAACATATTTTTTACCGCCAGCGCACCGCAGCATGGGCGCATCAACCTTTCTCCCAAAGGCATGGACAGCCTGCGCGTGCTGAGCGCTACCCGTGTGGCGTACCTTGACCTCACCGGCAGCGGTAATGAGACTGCCGCGCACCTGCTCGAAAACGGGCGCATGACCTTGATGTTTTGCAGCTTCGATGCCGATCCGCTGATCCTGCGGCTGTATGGGCAAGGCCGCGCAGTGAAACCGCGCGATGCCGATTGGGCATCCTTGCGGGGGCATTTCCCCGCACTGCCGGGAGAACGTCAGATCATCGAGCTGAATGTCGACTCGGTGCAGACTTCGTGCGGCTACGCGGTGCCGCAATATGTTTACACAGGCGAGCGTGACACGCTGGCGCGCTGGGCAGAAAAAAAAGGGGCTGCCGGACTCCTCGACTACTGGCGCGAGAAAAACCGCATGAGCATAGACAGCCTGCCCAGCGGGCTGCTGGAGGACTAATCCGGCGTGCTAAAATAGTGGCAATTCAATCCTGATTTCTGCCTTGAATCCATTATTATTTCCCCTGCTGCGTGCCTTGTCCGACGGTGAATTTCACTCCGGAGAAGTGCTCGCGCAGCGTTTCAATGTGTCGCGCGCCAGCGTGTGGAATGCACTCCAGGCGGCACAGGATCAAGGCATGCTACTAAACAAGGTGCGCGGGCGCGGCTATCGTCTCCCCGCAGCGCCCGACTGGCTCGACGCAGGCGTGATTGGGCAGGCGCTGGGTATCCGTGCAGGCCATTTTCATGTCCGTGTGGCCGAGCACCTCGACTCGACCAATACTGAGCTGATGCGGGCCGCGGTAGACGGCGCGCCCCATCGGAGTTGCCTGGCGACGGAGATTCAACTTGCCGGACGCGGGCGGCGCGGGCGCGTCTGGCAAAGCGTACTGGGCGGCAGTCTTGCCTGCTCGGTACTGTGGCGCTTTGATACGGGCATTGCTGCGCTTTCCGGCTTGAGCCTGGCGGTGGGCGTGGCGCTGCTGCGTGCATTGCGTCAATTCGGCGCGGATGCGGTACAGCTCAAATGGCCGAACGACCTGCTCTGGCACTACCGCAAACTGGGAGGGATTCTGATTGAAGTGCAGGGCGATGTGATGGGTCCCTCATTTGCGGTAATCGGCATGGGCATTAATTTGCAGTTGCCGGTGTCGGTACGTGCCGAAATCGATCAGTCAGTGACCGATCTGAACGAAGTATGCGGCACCCGCGTCGAGCGCAACCGGTTATTGGCTGCGCTACTGATCCATCTGGATGATGTCATGCAGGATTTTGAGCAGTCCGGCCTCACTCGATTACGCGCAGAATGGCTCGCAGCACACGCTTATCAGGACAAGCCGGTGCGCGTTCTGCTGGCCAATGGCAATGACCAACTGGGCACGGCGGTCGGCGTATCCGCTGACGGGGCATTGCTGTTGCAAAGCGCAGACGGAAAGCAGTTAGCGCTCAATGGCGGCGAAGTTCACCTGACCCGCCGCCTCTCATGATGCTGGCGATCGACGCGGGAAACACCCGCATTAAATGGGGTCTGCACGACGGGCAGGCATGGCTGGCACACGGCCAATGCGTGCACCGTGAAATACACGAATTCGAGTGCGCGCTGGACCAGCTCCCCACCCCGCAGAAAATCGTTTTCAGCAATGTAGGCGGCGCACAACTGCAAGCTGCGCTCGAACATAGCTTGGCCCGCTACGCGGTCAGTGTGCAACAAGTGACTGCCCGTGCCAGTCAGTGCGGGGTACGCAATGTTTACACCACGCCCGGGCAATTGGGCGCAGACCGCTGGGCTGCGCTGATCGGTGCGCACCACCTCGGCGCCGGTAACGCGCTGGTGGTCAATTGCGGCACGGCGATCACCGTGGATGCGCTGCACCAGGGCGATTTCCTGGGCGGCGTCATTCTGCCCGGCTACCACATGATGAGCAGCATGCTGCAGCAAGGGACCGCAGGGCTGGTTAACGACCCGGGCCAATTCAGCGCGTGGCCGGACAACACTGCGGATGCGCTGGAGAGCGGCCGCATCCTGGCGATTGGCGGAGCGGTCGCGTTGTTGCGCGAACAACTGACCCGCCAGACCGGTGATTTGCCAGAATTGATCGTATGCGGCGGAGATGGCGCGCGGATTGCCCTATATCTTCCTCAGCCCTTGCGGTTAGTGGAAAATCTGGTACTGGAAGGATTGCGCGCAATCGCGCACGAGGAGTGTTTGTGAGACTGCTGTTTTTATTATTGTTGCTTGCCAATCTGGCCGTATTCGCACTGCTGCAATGGGGTGGTGACATGAGCTCAACGCATCGCGCGCATTCTTCACTACACCCTGAGCGTATCGCGCTGGTTGGGGAGCCGCGTGCCACGCCATCCCCGAAAATTCCGCCCGCCAATACACCCGTGCCTGCACCTCAGCCCGCTCAGGTTTCTGCACCCAGGCCCGATGCCAACGATAAAATTTGCATGACCTGGGGGCCGGTAGCCCCGGCGCAATATGACGATGTCGCCGCCGCGCTGAATCAGCTCAAGCTGGGCGAACGTCTCAGCCGTCAGGCGCTGGGCACGCCCGGCGGCCCCTACTGGGTGTATTACCCGCCCCTGGCATCCAAGGCAGCGGCGGATAACAAGCTCACGGAGCTGACAAATCTGGGCGTGCGTGACATCGCCGTGGTGCGCCCGGCCGGTCCGTGGCAAAATGCAATTTCACTCGGGTTATATGCCAAGCAGTCAATTGCCGAAGCGCGCGTGGCCGAACTGCACAAGAAAGGCGTACAAACGGTGAGCATCGAAGCGCGCGGCAAAACTCCCAGCCTATTTACCTTGCGTGACCTGGATGCTGCCGAACAGGCAAAGATGGCACAACTCCGGCAGACTTATGCAGACACGCAACTCAAGCGGGTGGATTGCGCGTCCAGCTCTCACTGATTAACGTAACCAGTAGTCCAGTACCAGCCCCGCGAACACCGCCGCGCCCAGCCAGTTGTTGTGCAAAAATGCCTTGAAGCAACGTGCGCGATCGCGGCCCCGGATCAGGGTGTAATGGTATACGGCTATTGATGCTGCTACGCCTAATCCCGCATCGAACCATAGCCCTCTGCCCTGGCGCCAGCCCACGTAGGCAAGCAATAGCAAAGTCGCGGCATAGCACAGCATCACCGCCGTGACGTCAAAACGGCCAAACGTCAGCGCTGAAGTCCTGATGCCGATTTTTATGTCGTCATCACGATCCACCATGGCGTACTCGGTGTCGTAGGCAATCGCCCAGAAGATATTCGCCACCAGCAGCAGCCAGGCATCCATCGGCACGCTGTTGAGCTGCGCCGCATAGGCCATGGGAATACCAAAGCCGAAAGCAATGCCAAGATAGGCTTGCGGAATGGCAAAAAAACGCTTGGTGTAGGGATAGCTGGCGGCCAGAAACAGCGCCGGCACGGACAGCATCAGCACCAGCCGGTTAAGCGGCAGGATCAGCAAAAAAGCCAGTGCGGACAGGGCCACGGCCAGCAGCAGGGCTTCCTTGCCGCTCACTCTCCCAGCCGCCAGCGGGCGATCCTTGGTGCGCGCCACATGGGCGTCGAAATCACGGTCTGCATAGTCATTGATGACGCAACCGGCTGAGCGCATCAGTACCGTACCCAGCACGAAAATCCACACTATCATCCATTGCGGATGCCCTGCAGAAGCAAACCATAGCCCCCAAAGAGTCGGCCACAACAGCAGCAGAATGCCGATCGGCTTATCCAGGCGCATCAATTTTTCATACTGACTCAAGCGTTGTGCGAGTGTCATGCCAGCTCCAGAAGCGTGGGTAAAAAAACCTCGGTGACCAGGATGCGTCGACCCTGCAACTTGAACAATGAGCGCCGCGCCCATAGGTACGGCGGCCGCCGATCGAACCGCGCGCAGGCCCGTCGATACAATGGATGACGCGGGTCAAGCCGTTTGAATTCAAGCGCTACACGGCGCACGCAGGGGTTAGCGAACAGTGCTGCGCCCAGCGGCCGGTTGCCCAGCTTGCCGAGTTTCGTCCATGCGCCGCGCAGGCTGCTGTGTGGCAGCACGCTATGGGCGAACACCACCGGAGTTTCGTGACAATACAGAAAAACTTCGCGCAGCACTGCGGTAGGTTTCGCACTCAGACCGCACATTTGTGCTTCATCCAGATCCGCCCGGCCGGAACGCTGACTTACATGACGCACACTGAACTGCGGGCAATGCCCGATGATGCGTCGCGTAAGCGACCCCTGATCGGTAAGCCAGTCGCGCGCGGCGTCGTGAACACCGATCAGTTGGGCACGCCAGGAAGATGAGTTGCACAAGTTGGACATGATCGGCAGGAGTTAAGCAAACCCTGCCATTATGCCACGCTGCATACACCCGATTGAACCTTGGAAACGGTGAACAACCAGTAACGCGGGGCCATTGCCTGGCGCGTTCCAGCGCAATTCAGCGGATATTCAACAGCTTCACCATGTCTTTGTAATCAGCCAGGCTGGCGATTTCAAAACTGGAGAATCCCGTGTTCCGGAAGTAACTTTGTGCCTCCTTGTCCTTGTCAGCACCTATCAGCGCCTGCGCAACCGCCTGTTTGATTTCGCCAGGCAGGTCTCCGCGCACGGCAAAAGTGAGGTGCGGCACGCCCTTGCTCTGCATGATAAGGTTAAGATCCATGCCGTTATTGTTCCACAAGGTCAATACTCCGGTATTGGCTACGCCAACGTCGATCAGTTTGTACTTGAAGGCGGTCGCAATTCCATCGACGTCATGGTAATAAGCCACACTCTTGAAATATTTGGCCGGATCAATATGTTTGCTGCGCAGGTCCGCCAGAGCCAACTGAGTGACCATGGAGTCTTCGTCGGTAAAACCGATACGCTTGCCTTTCATGTCTTCCGGAAAAGCAATACCGCTGGACGACAGCGCCATGAAACCGGCAGAGATCTGCCCCGGAATCTTGGCGACCGGTTCATAACCCGCGAGCTTGTTGGCTTGCATGATCATCGAAGGCGGCGCAAACATGAAGGCGAATTTTTTTTGCTTGGCTTCTGCCAGATATTTGTCGGAATCGCGCACCGTCTCGACTTTGACCGGGCGTTTCAGTACCCGGGAGAGGTAGCTGGTCAGCCCATGGAATTCTTCCGCCACGATGATGGGGCTGCGGTTGTAGTCCTGTATCCCCAGAAACAGCGTTTCCACCGCCCAGCCTGGTTGCGCAACCAGCATACCCAGCAATATCAAGCCCTGCCATAGTCGCATGTTCATCTGCAATCTCCTGTTTTATTGGCGGAGCTTATGATTGCGCCGTATGAAGGTTAACGACATCTGCCGAATAAGCTATCTGGTACATTAATACCAAGTCAGGTTTTAATATAATCCTGGCGTCCGCCCAGCCAGCGCGAGACATGATGCTGCGCCGCCTGCCCATCATGAACCAGCAGCCATTCGGCGGCGACGCGGGCTTGTTCGAGTATGTCGGCATCCGCTTCGATATCGGCAAAGCGCAGCATCGGTGCACCCGACTGACGCGCGCCAAGAAATTCGCCCGGCCCGCGCAGGCGCAAGTCTTCGCGCGCGATGACAAAACCATCGGTATTTTCGAAAATAACCTTGAGTCGAGCGCGCGCAGTTTCCGACAACGGCTGCTGATAAAGCAGGATACATGCACTTTGCGTACTACCGCGTCCGACCCGGCCGCGTAGCTGATGCAGTTGCGCCAGCCCCATGCGTTCGGCGTGCTCAATCACCATCAGCGACGCGTTGGGCACATCCACGCCAACCTCAATCACGGTGGTGCTGACCAGCACGGCCATCACACCGTCATTGAACAGGGCCATCACCGCTTTTTTCTCGGCCACCGGCATGCGTGAATGCAGAAGGCCGACCAGCACGCCGGGCAGGGCAGCGCTGAGCGCTTCATGCGTCTGGGTGGCGTTGGTTAAATCGAGCACTTCGCTCTCTTCAATCAGCGGGCAGACCCAGTACACCTGCCGGCCCTGTGCCAGCTGTGCCTGGATGCGCGCGATCACCTCGTCGCGCCGGTGCTCGGCCACCAGCTTGGTG
>JANMKH010000220.1:0-3661 GCA_031371965.1 Sulfuriferula sp. | reverse complement strand
GAAGAGCTGGGGATTCTGAGTGTCGTGGTGCTGACGCGGGTGCTGGTGGCGGGGCTGATTATCGGCGGCGCGGTGGCGGGCAATGTGCTGGTGGATTTCCCCGCGCTGGGGGCATGGATTGCGGTGCTGATCGGCGGCCTGTTCCATCCCATCCCCTGGTCTGAGGCGAAAAACGCCTGGAAGGGCGCGCTGTTCCTGATTGCGCTGGTGCTGGCCGCGTCACTCATGCCGGTGGCCGCGTTGCCGCTGCCCAGTTGGCACACCACGCTGGGCCTGGGCTTTGTCAGTGCGGCGTTCGACAACATTCCGCTCACCGCGCTGGCGCTGAAACAGGGCGGCTACGACTGGGGCATGCTGGCATTCGCCGTGGGTTATGGCGGCTCGATGATCTGGTTCGGCTCCTCCGCCGGAGTGGCCATCTGCAATGGCTTCCCTGAGGCTAAAAACACCTGGCAGTGGCTCAGGCAGGGCTGGTTTGTGCCGGTAGGCTATGTGCTGGGGTTCTTCGTGCTGCTGGCGCTGCTGGGCTGGCATCCGGACGCGTTGCAAGCGACGGGCCCCTAGCTTGGGTGGTTGACGCTGCGGTGATTTAGATCGCCATGCACGTGACAGTCTCAAGCGGATGGTGCTATTGTCAAAGCCGATTATGGACAGTCTTACAGCGATCCTGTTTAGTCCCTTGCCGATAGATGTGATGCTCGGCGTCATCGTGTTCTGGATCGCGCTGGGAGTGCTCGGTCTGTTCGCCCCGCTGAATCTGCGTTTTGTAGGGCATGTCCTGTTTCCGCTGGGTGCAGTGGGCGGGCTGATCCTGGCAGGTGCAGGTCTGGTCGGCATGGCGGCGCGGCCAGAGACGGCCATCCTGGTGCTGGGGCTGCCCGGCTTGCCTTTTCATCTGCGGCTGGACGCCCTGTCGGCATTTTTCCTGGTGCTGCTCGGCGCCGTGTCAGCCGGCATTTCCATTTATTCGGCCGGCTATTTCCGTAACGGCGAGGGCACGTCAGCCGGCATACACGGCCTGCTGTATCACTTTTTTCTCGCCGCGATGGCGCTGGTGATGCTTGCCGACGATGCGTATCTGTTCATGGTGGCGTGGGAAACGATGGCGCTGTCTTCGTACTTCCTGGTCACCAGCAACCACAAGCTTCCCGAGATCCGCCGCGCGGGTTTTCTTTACTTGTTGATCGCCCATCTCGGCGCCATCGGCATTCTGTTGAGTTTTGGCGTCATGCAAGGCGGGCATGGCGACTATACTTTCGCGACCATGCGCGCCAGCCATCTGAGCGAATTCTGGGCAAGCGCGGCGTTTCTTCTGGCGCTGTTCGGTTTCGGCGCCAAGGCGGGGATTTTGCCGCTCCATGTCTGGCTGCCGGAGGCGCACCCAGCCGCGCCGTCGCCGGTGTCCGCGCTGATGAGCGGCGTGATGCTGAAGACGGCGATCTATGGATTACTTCGTGTGACTTTCGACCTGTTGCAGACGCAGCTGTTGTGGTGGGGCGTGCTGGCGCTGTTGCTGGGGTTGCTGACTGCGCTGTTCGGCGTGATGTTCGCGGCGGTGCAGACCGACATGAAACGCCTGCTGGCTTATTCTTCGATCGAGAACATCGGCATCATTCTGGTGGGCATCGGACTGACGCTGATTTTCCATGTCTATGCGCTGGGCGCGCTTGCCGCCCTCGCGCTGGCGGCGACCCTGTATCACTGCCTCAACCATGCGTTTTTCAAAAGCCTCCTGTTCCTGGTCACTGGCACCGTCCTGCACTCGACCAGGGAACGCAGTCTGGGCAAGCTGGGCGGCCTGATCCGCAGCATGCCCTGGGTCGCGTGGCTGGCGCTGATCGGCACCCTTGCCATGGCCGGGCTGCCGCCGCTCAATGGTTTCGTCTCGGAATGGCTGTTGCTGCAGGCATTTCTGGCGACCCCGAGCCTGCCCAGTTCCTACCTGAGCATGCTGGTGCCGGTGGAAGCCGCGGCGGTGGTGCTCGCCATCGCGCTGGCGGGCTATGTCATGGTCAAGTTCTACGGCGTGATCTTTCTCGGCCAACCGCGTGAAGCAAAACTTGCCACCGCGCACGATGCCAATTGGCTGGAGCGGCTTGGTTTGGGCTGGCTTGCGCTGGGTTGCGTGGCGCTCGGCCTGGCGCCGGTGTTCGTGCTGCTGCAGCTGGATCAGGTTACCCGGCTGCTGACCGGCTATACAGTGGGCGCTACAGCGGCCCAGTCCGGCTGGCTATTCGTGGTAGCGACGTCCCCTGAACACGCGAGCTACAGCCCCCTGCTGTTTCTGCTCGGCATATTGGCCTTGCTGCTGCTGACTTTCGTGCTGGTGCGCAAACTCTACCATGGGCGCATGCGGCGCGGCCCGGCCTGGGATTGCGGTTATCCGCAGCAAACAGCGCGCATGCAGGATACGGCAGAAGGGTTCGGGCAGCCGATCAAACAGATCTTCGAGCCGTTTTTCCGCATTGAGCGCCAGATGCCGAGCCCGTTCGATGCGCACCCCCGCTATCAGGGCAAGGCGGAGGACAAGCTGTGGTATGCGCTTTACCTGCCCATCGCGCGGCTGGTCGAGCGCATCTCCCTGAAGATGAGCACATTACAGCATGGCCGCATCCACATTTATCTGCTGTACAGCCTCGTCACGCTGCTGTTCCTGCTGCTGTTTACCCGATGATCTCTTCCATTTTCTCCCAACTATTTCAAACCCTGCTCATCGTGGTGCTGGCGCCGCTGCTGCTGGGCTGGGTCAACCAATGCCGCGCCTGGCTACAGAACAAGCGCGGCGCCGGCGTGCTGCAGCCGTATCGGGTCTTGCACAAGCTGTTCCATAAAGACGCGGTGCTGGCGGACAATGCATCGTCCCTGTTCCGCACCGCCCCGTATATCCAGTTCGCTTGCATGGTGCTGGTCGCGAGCATCGTTCCGATGGTGGCGACGGACCTGCCGTTTGCCGCGGCTGCCGACGTCATCGCGCTGGTGGGATTGTTCGCGCTGGCGCGGTTGTTCGCGGCGCTCGCGGCCATGGACGTCGGCACCGCATTCGGCAGTATGGGTGCGCGGCGCGAGATGCTGGTGGCCAGTCTGGCGGGACCGGCGCTGCTGATGGTGCTTTTCACGCCTGCGCTGATCGCCCATTCCACCTCACTCACCACCATCGTCGAGGCGCTCGCGCACCGGGAATTCGTGCTTTATCCCAGTCTCGCTTTCGCCGCCGTGGCTTTTGCGATGGTGGCGCTGGCCGAGAATGCCCGCATCCCGGTCGACAATCCCGCTACCCATCTGGAACTGACCATGATTCACGAGGCCATGATCCTCGAGTATTCGGCGCGCCACCTGGCGCTGATCGAATGGGCGAGCGCGATCAAGCTGAGCAACTACAGTGCGATTGGAATCGCCCTGTTTCTGCCGTGGGGCATCGCCAGTGCGGGTGACTGGAGCGCCGTACCGCTGGCATTGGCGGTGCTGTTCGTCAAACTGCTGCTGGGTGGCGCCGGGCTGGCCCTGCTGGAGACCCTGTCGGCCAAGCTGCGCATTTTCCGCGCGCCGGAATTCCTGGGGACCGCGTTCCTGCTGGCGGTGCTCGGGATGCTGATCCGACTGGCGCTGGAACAATGAGACGCGAGCGATGAGGGAACAACGAAGCTGGAACGATGAGGGCGAC
>JANMKH010000192.1:0-3532 GCA_031371965.1 Sulfuriferula sp. | reverse complement strand
CGCAGACTGGCGCGCCCGCTGGCAGAGCTACCACCTCATCGGTGACTGCCTGCGCAACACCCCTGCGCTAAAATCCGATCTGGCAACTCGAATCAGCCTGTTGCTGGCTGAGGAACCCACTGTGCTGGCGCCACGGCGTTCACTGATGACGCGCATGGGGATACCTGCTGCAGCCTCGTTGGCAGCGGTGATGCTGGTGGCATGGGGGGCTGTCAATCTGATGCAAAACGGTACCCAGCCTTTTAGCGGTAATCAATTGGCGGCAATCAGTCTTGGTCAGTCTTCTTCCAATACGCAAGACGACATGAATGATTATGTGGCGGCGCACCGTGATTTCTCACCAGGAGCAATGCTTGCTAACGCTTCGTTTGAAGTCCCGGCGGATCCCGCACGATGAGATGGTGGTTGATTTGGTTGTGGCTGGCGGCGATGCCGCTGGCCAATGCGGCAGGGAGCGCCTATCCGGGTGATCTGGTTGCATGGTTGAATCAGGTGGCAGCCGCTGCCGAGAAACTTAATTACACGGGAACCTTCGTGTATCAACACGGTTCCACAGTCGAGGTTTCCAAAGTGTCGCATCGCGTCGACAATGGCGTCGAAATGGCCAAGATCGATGTGCTGTCGGGGCCGCCTCACGCATTTGTGAGCGTTAATGACGAGGTGGTCTGCTATATACCGGACGGCGATCGAGTCAAGGTGGAAAAACGCCATCGTCACAAGTTTTTTCCCGCGCTGTTGCCGGTGCCAGCTTCTGCGATAGCACAACAATACACCTTGAAGCCATTGGGTCATGCCAAGGTGGCTGGACACGACTGCGTGGGTGTCATGCTTGTCCCCAAGGATGAATACCGGTATGGCTATATATTGTGGGCGGATGCTGCCACCGGGCTGTTGTTGAAAGCGCAGCCGCTGGATGCCGACAGCAAGCCCACCGGCCAGTTTGTGTTTACCCAGGTGAGCATCGGCGGCGTGCCACGTGACGCTTTCAGTTCCGGGTTTGACGACAAGAAAACCGTGCAAGTGGCAAGTGAAGATACCTATGGATTGACTGACTGGCGCGTCAAACAGTTACCTGCCGGGTTTGCCAAAGTGATGGAAGCACGGCGCATGTTGCCCGGCAAGAAAACCCCGGTGGTGCAACTGGTCTATTCGGATGGTCTGGCTACGGTATCGCTGTTTATCGAACCCTATGCCAATCTGGTCAATCCGATGCGCGGGTTGTCCACCCGCAGTCTACTGAATGTCTACGCACGTACGGTGGGCAAATACCAGGTTACGGCGCTGGGCGAAGTACCCTCTGAAACGGTGATACAGATGGCAGATAGCCTGGTCAAGCAAAGCGAGACCCAATGATCGAAACCCAGGCCAGGGTACTGGAGATTGAATCGGGCGCGGCATTGGTAGAGCCAATGGAGCCATCGGGTTGTTCCGCCTGTGGAACCAAGGGCGGCGGCTGTGGTGCGGACCGCATTGGTCAGGTATTTACCCTGCGCAGCAAGCGTTACCGGGTACTCGATCCGCGTGGTAGCAAGGTGGGTGAGGCGGTGGTGATCGGAGTGGCGGATGGCGCGGTGTTGCGCGGATCCGGCGCGGTGTATTTGGTGCCGCTGCTACTGGTTTTTATGGGCGCCATGCTGGCCAGTCATTTCGCACCGCTGGCAAGCAGCGATGCCTGGTCGATAGCTGGGGCCGCAATCGGTTTTGTACTGGGCACTATCTGGCTGTTGTGGTTTAGCCGTAGGGCTGCACGCGATGCCCGTTTTCAGCCAGTAATCTTACGTGCGGTAAATGAAAACTTGTTCGTATTAAAGGAACTTGGATCATGAAAAAAGTAGTTTGGGTATGGGCATTATGGTTAATGTTGACGACCTTTGCGTGGGCGCGCGATTTACCTGATTTCACCGGGCTGGTGGAGAAATACGGGCCCACCGTGGTAAACATTACCAGCACTCAGCTGGTCAAATCCGGCAGCCAGGGACAGGCGATGTCCGAACAGGACATGCTTGAATTTTTCCGTCGTTTCATGCCCCCGGGTTCTGTGCCAGATGGCGCCATGCCGCCGCCACAGAATCAAGCGCCGAGTGAAGTGCCGGTGCGCAGCAGCGGCTCGGGTTTTATCATCAGTCCGGATGGTTATATTCTGACCAATGCCCACGTGGTGGACGGTGCCGACGAAGTGACGGTCAAGCTCACCGATCGACGCGAATTCCGTGCCAAGGTTATCGGTGCAGATGATAGCAGCGACGTCGCACTCATCAAGATCAACGCCACCAACCTGCCACAGGTGGTGATTGGCAAGCCGGATCAGATCAAGGTGGGAGAATGGGTGATCGCAATCGGCTCGCCTTTCGGGTTTGAAAATTCGGTCACGGCAGGGATCGTCAGCGCGACCGGCCGTGCGCTACCGAGTGACAATTATGTGCCCTTCATTCAGACCGATGCGGCGGTGAACCCGGGTATCTCTGGTGGGCCATTGTTCAACATGAAGGGTGAAGTGATCGGGATCAATTCGCAGATTCTGTCGCGTTCGGGCGGTTACATGGGTTTGTCATTTGCCATCCCCATTGATGTGGCCATGCAGGTCGCCGACCAACTCAAGACTCAGGGCAAAGTCAGTCGCGGGCGTTTGGGAGTGGTGATTCAGGAGGTCAATGCTGGCAATGCCGAAGCGTTTGGTTTGCCCAAGCCAGCCGGGGCGCTGATATCGGGCGTGGAAAAAGGCAGCCCGGCGGAGAAGGCCGGGGTGCAGGTGGGCGATGTGATCCTCAAGTTTGATGGGAAAACCATTAATCGCTCGTTTGATTTGCCGCGTCTGGTAGCCGCCACCAAGCCAGGCAGCAAGGCCGAGCTGGAAGTTTGGCGCAATCGCGCGCCCAAAAACATCAGTGTCATCGTGGGGGCGCTTCCCGATAAAAAAACGGCCTCAGGCAAACCGGCGAAAACAACCCGCATACCCAATAAGGTCGGCTTGGTGCTCGCCGATATCGGCGAAGCCCAGCGGCACACTCTGGGAGTTAGCCACGGCGTTCGGGTTGAAGAATCGCAAGGCGCCGCAGCGAGTGCCGGTATCCAGCCAGGAGATGTGATTCTGGCGGTGAGCAATGTGCCGGTGAAAAACGTTGCCCAATTCGACAAGCTGCTGGCAGAGGCGGCAGCCAGCAAGCGTGTGGCCCTGTTGGTCAAGCGCGGCCCGGATACAGTGTATATACCATTGCGTATGCCATGAGCCAGACCGTATTGACGGTCTATCTGCGGCGCTACTGCCATCTGTGTGACGACCTTCTGGCGGCATTGGCACCGCATCAGGCACGTTTTGGTTTTAGTGTGCAGGAAGTGGATATTGACCCGGATCCTGCACTGGAAGCCCGTTATGGCACGCTGATTCCGGTGCTTGCCGGGCCGGACGGCGTGGAAATCTGCCATTATTTTCTGGACGAGGCTGCACTTGCTGATTGTTTGGGGAAAATCCGTTAAAATTCACGGCTGTTGAGCATTCCAGGCACACGCAGTGTGCCTTTTTTATTGATTGTGT
>JANMKH010000172.1:0-1584 GCA_031371965.1 Sulfuriferula sp. | reverse complement strand
TGATCTCGCCCAACCCGGTGCGCGGACCGGAAGCCAGCAGGCGCAGATCATTGGCGATACGGGTCAGCTCCAGGGCCAGTCCGCGCAGCGCGGCGGACAGCGCCTGCATGTCAAACATGGATTGCATCTGCGCAGCCAGATCGCCCACGCCGATGGCTTCCCCGGTTAGCGCGGCCAGTTCGGCGGCCACGCGATTCGCATAATCGGGCGACGTATTCAGCCCGGTGCCCGCAGCCGATCCGCCCAGCCCGGTCTGGCACAGCAGCGGGCGCACGGCGCCAAGGTTGGTCCCGGCGCGGCGCAGGGTCCAGGCGTAGGCGGCGAACTCGCGGCCGATGGTGGTCGGCACGGCATCCTGCAAATGGGTACGGCCGCTTTTGACGGTGTCGTGCTCGCGTCCGGCGATCTGTTCAAACGTTGCTGCCATGGACTCGCTGGCCGCCAGCAGGCGCGGCAGCTTGGCCAGCAGCGCCAGGCGGATCGCGGTGGGGATGGTGTCGTTGGTGCTTTGCCCCATGTTGACATGGTCGTTGGGGTGGATCGGCGCGTACTGGCCTGTTTCACCGCCCAGCGCCACATTGGCGAGGTTGGCGATGACCTCGTTGCTGTTCATGTTGTGGCTGGTGCCCGCACCCGCCTGAAAGCGGTCCACTACGAACTGATCCAGCAGTTCGCCCGCCAGGATGCGCTCGCACGCGCTGACGATGGCATCGCGCTGCGTGACGGTAAGCCAGTCCGGCTGGCAGTTGGCGCGCGCGGCGGCGAGCTTGATCTGCACATGGGCACGGATGAAGTCGGTATCCGGCATGCGCCCGGAGATGGGGAAATTTTCCACTGCGCGCGCGGTCTGGATGCCATACCAGGCGTCGGCTGGAACTTTAAACTTTCCCAGCGAGTCTTGTTCAATGCGATAGTCAGTCATGGTTGAATGGCGGGCAATTTAAACAAGTTTGCAATTATAGGAGTTTATGCATGTTGAAACGAATTTTGCTGTTGCTGATCATGCTGGCAGTGACCGCCACTGCCTCGGCATTCAGCCTGACCGACAGCAAGGGCAAGGTGCACACGCTGGACAGCTACAAGGGAAAATGGGTGCTGGTGAATTTCTGGGCGACCTGGTGCCCGCCTTGCCTGGACGAGATACCCGCCCTGATCGCACTGCACGACAAGTACAAAAACACCCGGCTGGAAGTGATCGGCATCGCCATGGAATACCAGAATCCTAAACAGGTGCTGGATTTTGCCGATAGTATGTTTATCAGCTATCCAATTGTGTTGGGAAACTCTAAGATTGCTGCACAGTTTGGCCCGCTACAGGGTTTGCCAACCACCTATCTGTTTGATCCGGCGGGTAAGATGGTTGCCTATCAGGTGGGCGGAATTACCCAACAGGCTGTGGAAAGTTATATCAATAGCAAAAGTACCGTAAAAAAATAACCACCCGCAACATGCGGGGGAATGAAGGAGACGACAGATGCTACGCATGCTAGGTTTGGTCTTGCTGATGTTTGCCACTACGGCTATTGCCGAGGTGCGCGATGTGCAGACCTATTTTTTCCAGCCCAAGCTGGGAGATTTCAAAAG
>JANMKH010000157.1:0-6017 GCA_031371965.1 Sulfuriferula sp. | reverse complement strand
GGGTTGCCAGGCGAAACCACCAGCTGAGCATGACTATGTACATCCATATCGACCCGGACATAAGGTATGAGCGCCCCGATATCAAACCGGTCGGTAACGCCATAGGTCGCAGCAAGTGCAAGGATTTTCGCCTTAATGCCGAGGTTGATTTTCAGGTCGAGTGCATCGAGCTCGAATGAAGTGCGTACGTTCGGCGGCGGCAAAACATTCGCATCATGCAGTGCAATGGCATCCAGGTTTTTGAGGTTATTACCCTCGAACTTGTTGTACTCAAAGGAGGTATAAGAGAGGTTCGCGGTAAATTTTCCGGCACCGACGGTCCGCGGCCGCTCCGCGAAAATTGGCCCGAGACTTTCTGGTGTCTTCAAAAACGTACCAAGATCGGGATTGAACTCGAAGGCAAGTCCGGAAGAGATCGAAGGAAATGGAAAAACTGCGATCTGAGCCGCAATATTGTTATTGAGTTGATTGATGGCTGCGGCTGAATCGACAGAAAAATGCGCCACATGACTCGGAAAGGGCCCGGTGGGTGGTGCGAGTGTGATGCCATCGCCACCATAAAGACCTGGGATTAGACTTTTAAGATCTGCAGCCCATACTTGCAATGAACTTAACGCAAGCAAAAAGGCAGTTGTCGCCGACAATATAGAATGCATTTATCCCTCCCATGTACTATGAGATAGTCAATCTGCCGGGATATATTCTGATTTATTTGAGTTAATCATAGCTGGAGTCTGCCATTTTGTGCAACGAAATGCAGTTTCACGAGATTGGACGCGCCAAGTCCCTTATTATTTTGGAACGTCATTTTAAATACGGGGTCTCGAGGACGGTCTTCTTGCCAACATCCAAAAGCTTTTTACCGCATCGGCTTTTCAAACATGTTTGAAGTGCCGATTTACTTTTGAAGCCTATACTATAATCAGGCTTGAAAATTCGCAGGTTATCGGGTTTTCCTGGTTATTAGGGAGAGAAAGAGACATGGGAATTATCATCGATTTCGAATATGAGTTTCCGGATCTTGCGCATTACCTGGGGCGCGAAAATACTGCAGAACTGTCACACCTGATGCAGTTGCGGGAAATTCCGGCAGGAAAGACACTGATCGAAGATGGTGCAATCGTAGATGCTTTCATGTTGATTTTCTCCGGCATATTCAATGTTGAGGTAAGCAATCGCGATAAATCATTATTGCTGGGTCAGCTTGGCAAGGGCAAATGGGTCGGGGAGGTTTCCTACTTTACCGGCGATGGCCTTTCCACAGCCAAAGTATATGCAGTGGTTGATTCCAGTGTGCTGGAGCTCAAGCATGCTGATTTTGTTGCAGCGCAAACACGACATCCCATGTTGGCAAGTATGCTCATTCAGCATTTCGGGGAGTTGATGGCGGGGCGATTGAGGAATTCCAACCAGGCGTTTGAGCAAATTGGTGAGCAGAAACTCGCGCTCATGCTGGCCAATAATGAGGCGAGTATCAAAGATAGTTGGCTTATTGCGATGCTGAAGAAACTGACAGGAATAGAGGTTTGATATGCTTTTAAAAAATTTCCTCAAGAGTCAGTCAGTATTCAGCAACCTGGCTGATGAACAAGATCTGGATGCGCTGTCCCGTGCAATTTACGTACAGGAATTTCCTGACGCTTCCATCATTGTGCAGGAGGGCAAGCAGGGTAAAGAACTGTATCTTCTGATCGAAGGTAAAGTAAAAGTGACCCACTACGATCCATTGAGCGGCACACCGTGTGTGTTGAAAGAACTGAAAGTAGGTGAGTTGTTCAGCGTTCTCTCGCTTATGGATCACCTGCCTTCCGCGGCCAGTTGTGTCGCAGTTGGGACGGTGAAGGTGGGAATACTGCCGCGTGCTGCCTACAATTTATTGGCGAAGTCTTCAGCCCCGATTGCACTGAATTTCCAGTTGGCTGTGGCCCGGCAGATCGCCAATGATATTCGACACCGCAATGACACTTTACGCGGTTTGATTGGTTAAATTATCCAATCCCACTCCTCGCTAGCTTCTTCGTTGGCAAGGTTTTGAACGTGCTGAAACGGCAGTTGACCAGTTGGTTGCTGATCCGAAACGGTGAAGAGCGTGTCGTACTCTACCTGTCCTTGCTCTACCTTGCGCTGGGAGCGGGTATGGCAGTTGGTCGCAGCTCCAGCGATGCGCTGTTATTCAAACGCTTGGGCGTCGAATTTCTACCACAGATGTTTTTCCTGACCAGTTTGCTGCTGGTAGTTTTCAGTGCTGTTTACGCCGAATTCTCGGATCGTCTGCATCCGTCGCGCATGTTCAAGTATATCGTCGCCCTGACCGGAATTTTTCTGGTGGCCGTCTGGGGCGCCATGCAAAGCGGGGGCAGCAAAATCGCCTTTGCGGCGTATTTCCTCGGTTATGGCGTGGTGTCCGAAATCCTGGTGGTGCATTTCAATTTATATGTTTCCGGATTTTTGGATATATCGCAATCGAAGCGCCTGTTCCCGCTCATCAACGCTGCCTCGCGCCTGGGTGGCGTAACCGGCGGCGTGGCGCTCGGGCTGCTTAGTTCGCAGTTTCCCACCGAATACATGGCCCTGGTATGGGCGCTGACCCTGGTGGTGGCGTTTTTCCTGATTGCCGCTTACCATCGGGGCGAGCAACGGCTCCGCGCCAAGGCAAGACCATTTAAGAAACAGACCAAACCCATGGCCCACATTCGCGAGGGACTTGAGTTCGCGCGGCGTTCGAGCTTGTTGCAAATCGCAGGGCTGGGTTTGTTTGTCATGATCGTGCTGATTTCGATGCAGGATTATCTGGTGAGCACTATTCTTACCCGACATTTTCAAAATGAGCGTGATCTGGCGGCTTTCTTCGGCTGGTTCTTCGCCTTCACCAACTTTGCAGTATTGCTGTTACAGATGCTGACCACCAATCGATTGCTGCGCCGCTTCGGCCTCAAACTGGTCAGCTTGATTTTCCCTTGGAGCACGGCGGCGAGCTTCGCGCTACTGAGCCTGAGCGCAAGCTTCATACCTGCCGTCATTGGTCGTTTCAACTATACCGGCATGATGGCAGCCTTTCGCAACCCATCAGCTAATCTTTTTTACAGCGCACTGCCGGGCTATATGCAGGGCCGGGCGCGGGCGTTGAGCATCGGCCTGATTTTGCCGCTGGGACTCGCGGTTTCCGGCCTGCTGCTGATGTGGGTGCCCAGGGAATCGGTGGGTGAATCGCTGGCCGTTTTCGGCTTGCTTCTGTCGTTCGTATATATCTATCTCAAAACCGTGAAGAATCGTATTTACGCGGCTAGCCTTGCGCGTTTGATCCAGCAACAGGTATACACCGGAATCGGCCAGGAGTTGGAAGAAATAGGCCGCCTGGATGAGCGCGTAGTGGGTGAGCTAAAGCAACTATTGCAGCAAACCGAAGATGGCGAAAATTACGTCGCCTATGCAGAGATTCTGCTGCACGGTGCACCGCAAGACGCCGGCAAAATCCTGCTGGAAACCCTGGTCGGAAAGCCAGCGCTGGTACAAGATCGGCTATTGCCGCGCATTGCTGAATTGGCTCCGCCCGGTTGGCAGGATTATATGCGGCGCTGCCTGGATTCGGTTGACTTTCACCTGCGCGCCACTGCCTTGACCGAATTAGCGAAGCGTGGCGATGTTGATGCCTTGCTAGCCATCCATGAATGGCTAGTGCACACCAATCCGCGTATTCGCGCTGTAGCTGCTCAGGCATGTTTCGCCGTCCAGGACCCGGTCTTGCATGAAGTCGCCGAGCGCACATTGCGCACAATGCTCTACGCAGAAATGCCGGGCGCAATCATTGCGGCGCTGTCGGTAATGCGTGGACATAAATTGTTTTCACTAGGCGATGCAGTGCGAGCGCTACTGCAACACCCCGATGCAGGCGTGCGAGCCGCTGCCATCGCGGCCACCGGGACGATTGGCGATGCCAGCGAGCGCCTGATCCTGTTGGCACGCGCATTGCGGGATGAAGATACTGCGGTGCAGCGCGCAGCGGAAAAACATGCAGCGACGCTCATGCCCACCACTGAGTCTGAATACGCTGCCGCACTGGACACCTACTTTAGCTTTTTCCGTATGCAATCACTCCTGGCAAACTGTCTGGCGCAAAGCGAGCTTGCGCAACGCAAGGCAATATTGCTGGCGATCGCGCATCGGCATTTGCAACGTGCCTGGGATAAGAAGTCCGTCGCGTTGCATGCCCTATCGCTTGCGCAGCAGGCATCAGCCAGACAGGTCGATGAAGCGGGTTTTTTATGTCTGGTTCTGAATGAAGAAGTGCTGCGACACATCGACATCGCGCTGGATATTCTGGCGTTGCTGGATGAGGCGCAGATGGCGCGGGCCATCTGTGCGGCGCTCGCCAGTCGCGATCGACGGCTGCGAGCGCAGGCGTTGGAGTCGCTGCGCCACATCGAAAATAACGCCTTGGTGGAATGGCTGCTGCCTTTGATCGAGGCCTCACATGATGGTGCGAGATGGGAGCACACTGTGCCCGATATGCCGCGTGATATGAATGAGATGATTGCCTGGTGCAAGCGGCAAGGTGGACAGTGGCTGCGCCAATGCGCTGCGTCAATGGAAGAGGAAACAAGCCGTGCAACCCCTGTTTGACCGTATCCTCCTTTTGAAGCGGGTGCCATTTTTCGCGCTGCTGCGTACCGACCAGCTTCGACATATCGTGCCTAAGCTCGAACCGGCCGGTTGGGCCTCGGGCGAGCGTGTCTTCGAGAAAGGGGATCCGAGCGACTGCATGTATATTTTACTGTCCGGCCGCGTGGGTATTGTCTTGCATGACGATCCTGAAAGTACGGAATATGTCGCCCTACTGGGGCCGGGCGCCTGCTTCGGCGAGATGGGATTACTGGATGATCTGCCGCGCTCCGCTACAGCGCATGTGTTGGAAACAGCAGAAGCATTGAGCCTGAGCCGAGAGCGCTTGCAGGGAATGTTGCTGGCTTATCCGGAATTGGGCATTGGCATGCTTGCAGCACTGAGTCTGCGCTTGCGTGAAGCAAATGAAGCCAGGTTGAGGTCAGGACTCGCAGCAGACACGCCGGGATAAATTAACTTAGGAGCTTGCTCACTGAGCAGCTTTGCCGCGAAGGGCAAGCCTGCCCCAGGCGATTCACCGCGCAATCGAGAATGTTTGCGGGGCACTCATTGACCCGTGGTTGAAATCGCCAAGCAGCACATTGCCATTGCTATCCCGCGCATGAATTACCCAGGAGTAGCGCCCGCCCCGCTGGAGCAGCCCCGGCGGCAAACTTGCCTGGTGTTCGGTCACGAGCGCCGAGGTAAAGATCACCTGGTTGTCGTTCCATTCGTCGCGCAATGTGACTTGATAGTACGCCACGCCTGGCACGGGTGACCAGGCGAGTTGGGTGGGCGGGGAGGATAGTTCGCGTCCTCCTGCGGGCGTCGCGTCGCGGATGATGGGCATTAAAGTATGCACCACATAGTCCTTCGCCGAGATCTCACGGCCATCCAGGGTTTTTATCGTTGCCTTGAACCAGCCATCGGTGGCTTCATTGGAAAGTGGCAGATGCGTGATGAAAACGCGTTTTTCCGGTTTTCCGGGACGGTTGATAGTTCGATAACGCGTCATATCCAATGCGCCGGCCAGATTCCCATCCGGAAAATACACGCGCACGCCAGAGATATTCTGGTATTGCGCAGTAGAAAATAGCGCCATATAGAACGGTGGACGGTCCGGCCAATTACATAGATGAACGTCAAAGAAACCGAGTTCTGTGTAGTGTGGATCGGTATTTTCAACGCTCGGCGTTTGTGCCGATGCACTCAGTGCGCAAACTAGCGCGGCGAAAATATATACTGGCCGTTTACCGTCTTGTTTCATGGATGGGGCCTCATCATTCAGCGTTTGCTAAAATTCGAAGACCTGGTCGTTCACCAGCCTGCGCGCTTGATAGTCGCCAATGCATGCATCGATCTCGCGCATGATGAGCGCATCCTCCCCGGGCTTTAAATGTGTGATGTAAATTTCCGCG
>JANMKH010000155.1:0-2394 GCA_031371965.1 Sulfuriferula sp. | reverse complement strand
GTCATCGTCAGACTTCTATACCAAAACCCCCCGCCAGTGAAAACTGCCGGGGGGTTTTACTTTGTACGACTACATCCTCCCATTCCCAGTATCTCCTCCTCTCCGCCGGTCAGGCTGCTCGGTTAAAAAATTCGGTTTAAGAAATGATTATGGGGAGCCGTAAATCATTGTATGCGCAGGCCCGATGGCACGTGCTCCAGTACAGGTGCCAAGACGTCTGACACATCGTGCGGACTGCATGATTGATCAATTCACTCATCAATAAATAGCGAAGCCTGCGAATTGCCGATAGATGCCAGGAATGAAAGTAATGCACGAGTCCAAGTTTTTTACAAACGACATCGCCGCGCAAGCACGCATTGAACGCTTGGTGCAACTCTATAAAGCGCTCAGCGAAGTCAATCAAGGCATTGTGCGAGTGCGCGACGAATCCGGTTTGTTTCCGCTGGTATGCAGGGTAGCGGTGGACATGGGTGGCATGAGAATGGCCTGGATTGGACAACAGAATGAGGCAGGTAGCTTAATCAAGTCAGTGGCGAGCTACGGCAGCGGTGCGGAATATCTGAACGGTATCGTTATTTCCACGAAAGAGGACATGCCCGAAGGCCGAGGCCCTTTCGCAATTGCATTTCGCGAGAATCGCAATGTGGTGCTAACTGACTTCCAGACGAATGAAATCACGGCGCCATGGCATGCTCGTGCTTCCAAATATGGTTGGAAATCCGGTGGGTTTTTCCCAGTCACGCGTACCGGAAAACCCGTTGCAGTACTGGCTGTTTATCATCAGGATGCGCAGGCTTTCGATCAGGAAACTGTCACTTTGTTTGACGAAATGGCGTGCGATATTTCCTTTGCCCTTGATAATTTTGATCGTGAAAAACAGCGTAGCGAAGCTCTGCAAGCACTCTATCAAAGTGAACAACATTTCCGTGCTTACTTCGAGCGCTCCATGGTGGGGATGGCCGCCACTAGTCCGGAGACAGGCTGGCTAGAGGTCAACGATGCCTTGTGCGAAATGCTGGGCTATTCGCGTGAAGAATTATTGTGCCTGAGCTGGTCTGAGCTGACCCACTCTGACGACCTGCCTGCCAACCTGGTTTTGCTGGATCGCTTGCGGCGTGGCGAATCCGACGAACACACAATAGACAATCGTTTCATCCATAAGGATGGCAGCATAATTCATACGCACCGCGCCGCACGCGCAGTGCGCAAAGCGGATGGTAGTCTCGACTATGTCATTGCACTGGTGGAGGATATTAACGCGCGAAAGCAAATGGAAAATCACGAGCGCCTGCGCAATCGTGCGCTGGAACTCCTGGCCAAAGGGGCTCAACTGGCGGATATCCTGGATGCCGTGGTGCGTGGTGTGGAGGCGGATGATTCCACCATGTTGTGTTCCATCCTGCTACTGGATGACTTGGGAAAACATCTCGTGACAGGTGCCGCCCCCAGTCTGCCAGACTATTTCAACACCGCCATGAACGGAATAGAAATCGGCCTCGGTGCAGCTTCCTGCGGCACAACTGTTCATACTGGCGCACGCGTCATTGTCGAGGATATCCAGACGCATCCATACTGGAAGTCCTTTAAAGGGCTCGCTGCCAGGGCCGGGCTGATTTCATCCTGGTCGCAGTCAATCCGTTCTGCTTCAGGCAAGGTGCTTGGCACCTTCTCCATCTATCATCGTACAAAATGCATTCCTACGGGTTCAGATATTGAATTGATAGAGAATGCAGCGAATTTGGCCGGTATTGCCATTGACCGCAAGCATTTTGAAGATGAGCAGCAGCTAGCCTCGCTGGTGTATCAGAACAGTGCCGAGGCAATGATGATCGCCGATGCAAAAAACCGGATCATCGCCATCAATCCTGCCTTTTCACAAGTGACCGGGTACAACTTTGAAGAGGTACGCGGCAAGAATGCAAAGATTCTCAGTTCTGGACGCCATAACGAGGCTTTTTATCAAGAGATGTGGCACTCGATTAACACTAGCGGCTATTGGCAGGGAGAAATATGGGATCAGCGTAAAAATGGCGAGGTATTCCCCGAATGGCTAACCATTAACGCCATCTTCAACAAGGATGGATCGGTTCATCGGTATGTGGCCATTTTCTCGGACATCAGCGAGCGCAAGCAGAATGAAGAGTTGATATGGAAGCAGGCCAACTATGACCCTCTTACCGATCTGCCTAACCGTCGCATGTTCCGTGATCGCTTGGAACAAGAAATCAAGAATGCTCATCGTGCCGGAACTTTGTTGGCATTGCTCTTCATTGACCTTGATTTGTTCAAGGAAGTTAACGATACGCTAGGGCACGGCGTGGGAGATTTGCTACTACAAGAAGCATCGCGTCGTATTGGTGTGTGCGTGCGCGAATCGGACACGGTAGCACG
>JANMKH010000149.1:0-1817 GCA_031371965.1 Sulfuriferula sp. | reverse complement strand
CGGTAGGGTATTTCCGCCTCTTCCACGTAGATCGTGATTTTGTGACCATTTGGCGTGGTCCAGTAATAAACGTCTATCATTTTCGCCCCCATTTCTGGTATCGCGTGAGCTGTTTGGCTCTCGCAAAGACCAAATCCATGCCAGATAAATCCCTGCTGTTATTTGCCATCGGTTGCGCCGAGCTGTTTTTCGATGCGATGCGCAAATACAGCCATTTCCTTTGCGGCCTGTTTGTCACCTTTGGCTTCAGCCACGGCGATGCCGTCATGATATGCAGCCAGGGCTTCGGCAGGATGCCCGGATTCGACCAGCGCACGGCCCAATAATTTCCAGGCGGCGGAATATTTTGGATCCTGCACTACCGCCTGCTTCAGGTGCGTTGCAGCATTGGCAGGATCGCCGATCTTGAGATATTCATTGCCGAGAGAGAAGCGCAGCAGGGCATTGTCCTTGCCAGCGGCAAGCATTTTTTCAAAGTTCAGTATGATGGGTGTGGTCATGGTTATTTGCGCCAATAAGCCGGTGTGAATAACACCAGCAGGGTGAATAGTTCGAGTCGGCCTAGCAGCATGGTAAAGCTGCACACCCAGGTCTGGAAGTCGGTGAGGATGGCGTAAGTGGTGGCGGGTCCGACTTTATTCAGGCCCGGCCCGGCGTTGTTGATGCAGGCGATGATGGCAGAAAACGCCGAGACGAAATCCAGCCCGCTGGCAACCAGCACCAGGGTGAGCGCGATGATGCTGATGATGTATAGCATGACCAGCGCCTGCACACCGAACACGATCTGATTGCTGATAACGCTGTGACGGAGTTTGACCGGCAGCAGGGCGTTGGGGTGGATTTGTTTTTCCAGTTCGCGCTTGCCTTGTTTGAGCATCAGCAGCGTGCGGATCATCTTGATGCCGCCGCCGGTGGAGCCGGCGCTGGCGCTGACGCAGCTGAGCAGCAGCATGGATAGCGGAACGAATATCGGCCACAGGTTGAAATCGGTATTGGCGAAGCCGCAGTCGGTGGCGAGCGAGACCAGGTTGAAGCTGACGTAGCGCAGCGCAGTCAAGTAGTTGGCATAGGTGCCAACATACCAGAGATAGCCTGCCAGGCTGGCGCAGGCAACGAAGACGAGGCCGAGCATCGGCAACACTTCCGGGTCGGTGAGGTAGACGCGCAGCGAGCGTCCGCTCAAGGCAAGAAAGTGAGTGGCGAAATTCATCGCCGCCAGCAGCATGAAGACGATCAGCACGGCTTCGATGGCGGGCGAATTGAAATAACCGACGCTGGCATCGTGGGTGGAAAAGCCACCCAGCCCCATGGTGGCGAAGGCATGGCAGACGGCGTCGAACCAGCTCATGCCAGCCAGCTTGAGCGACATGATGCAGGCCACGGTAATGCCGCTGTATGCCAGCCACAGCGCCTTGGCGGTCTGGGCGATGCGCGGCGTGAGTTTGCTGTCTTTCATCGGGCCGGGGGTTTCGGCCTTGAACAGCTGGCGTCCACCGACGCCGAGTAGCGGCAGGACCGCCACTGCCAGCACGATGATCCCCATGCCGCCAAGCCAGTTGAGCAGCGTGCGCCACAGGTTAATTGATTTGGGCAACTGATCCAGCCCGCTCAACACCGTGGCACCGGTGGTGGAGAGGCCGGACATGGTTTCGAAATAGGCGTCGGTGAACGATAGATGCGGCAGGTAAATCAGCAGCGGTAAAGTGGCAAACGCGGGCAGCACCGCCCACACCAGCACCACCAGCAGGTAGCCGTCGCGGATTTTCAGTTCGCGGCGCAGGTGGCGGGTGGAGAGCCAGAGCAGCAATCCGGCGGCG
>JANMKH010000143.1:0-1843 GCA_031371965.1 Sulfuriferula sp. | reverse complement strand
GAAGAAAAAGGTGATTCTACTGCCCTCGATTATTCGTTGCCACCTGGTTTTGGCGCAACCAGGCGTTGCCAGGCTTGCGTCAGCGCGTTGGCATCGCCCACATTGCCGGGGAAGATCACTACCGGAATCTCGGGGAACGGGTGGTCGGCAGGCGTCAATACCACGCTGCAACCGGCCAGTATCTGTCCCACCAGTCGCGCAGTGGGCAATGCCAATCCCTTGCTCAGCATGTCGTTGGAAGTGATACCGCCCTTGCTGATGATGAAACCGATGGTGGCGGGCAGGCCGTGCACTACGTCCATCAGGAAGCCGGAAACGTGTTCGCCGAACGCCAGGCGCGTTGCCTGGTCGGGAAACTGGCGCTCAATGCGGCTGGTGAAGACCACCGGCGTCATGCCGCGCTGGTGGGCGTGGGCTACTTGCGCCAGCACTTCCTGGAGCAATACCGGGCTCTGTTCCGGCATCCGGCTGACATCCACTTCCACGGCAACGACGCCTTTTTGTTGCAGCAACACGGCAAGTTGCTCGGTGGTTTTCTTGACGTGCGAACCGACCACCACCACGCCGGGACGGCCATCCTTGACGTAGCGCCGCATGTCCTCGGCAGGTACCGGTTGCGGCGGCAGTTTGGCCAGCGCGGTGAGCAGACTGGCGGCGCTGCGGAACAGGAAGCGCTTGCCCTGGCTGGCGGCCTGTTCGAGGTCGTCGGCGAAGCGGTTGAGGTCGGTCTGGTTTTCCGCATCCACCACGCAGCAAGCATTACCTTGCAGCGCCATCAATCGGTCCAGCGTGCCGGCGCGGATATCGCTGAGGGTGAAGCGCCCCACCTCATCGGCTTTGATCCTGCCCTGGGTTTTTTCTTCGACATAATCGGGTAGAAAACTGTGGCGGTAGCCGAACACTGAATCGCGCGCGAATTCGGTTTCGTGCACCGGCACGGCCTTGCCGTCCACTTTCAGGTAATGCACGCTGTCCACAGTGAAACGCCCGCCTTCGAAAAAAGCAGGGACCAGAAAATGCGCGTCGAACGGGCCCAGCTGTTCGGCCATCACATCGGTTTCCACCGGATAGTGGCCGCGCAGGGTCGAGTCGGAGCGGCTGACGAACAGGGCCGGACGATCAAATCCCGCCATTGCCAGCTTCAGGTTATGGCATGCCTCGCGCGTGATTTGCGCTGCCTCGGCGGCACCCATCCCACGGGTGTTGGTGAGCACAAACATCAGCGGCGAAGCATCCGCCAGGCCCTGCTTGAGCGTCGCTACATCCCAGCGGGTGAGCAGCAGACAACCATGCACGGTTTGTGAGCCGGTGGGGTCGTCGTCCAGAACAATGATTTTTGGTTGCATCGTAATTAACCTGAAAAAAACAGTTAGCCACTGAGAGCACAGAGTTGGGGCGGGTTTCGCATATTTTCCAGCTCGCCTGATAGGCGAGCCAATATTTACGACAACCCCTTATATCCCTCTGTGCTCTCTGTGGCTTGAATTGCGGTTTTAGGATTAAACCTTTTTCAGCTTTTAATTCCCAAGCAATGCCTGCGCACGCTGTTCCAGCGCCTTGGCGTTCATACCGTTGAGGTCGAATAGCTGTCCGGCGGTTGCAGTGGTTTCGCCGCGCTGCCAGCAGAAGGTTTCACGACGGGCTGCGCGCGTTCTCAGCAGTACCGGCTCCAGCATCGCGGAGGGGCCGCCGCTGACGGCGATCAGCGCATCGCCGTGGAACAGCGCATCGAAATCCGCATCGTTCATGAACTTGCCGTCGGGTTGCGACACCGTGTTCCAGGCAACGTCGGTTGGACGATACAGACGACGCGGGTTGACCACCGAGACGATGCGCACGCCCA
>JANMKH010000273.1:0-2573 GCA_031371965.1 Sulfuriferula sp. | reverse complement strand
TCGTAACCCTTTAGTGCCGGTTCAGCTTTCAGTTGCTTCATGACCTCATCAGTCATTTCAGTGTGCTGCAGAGACACGACCCAGAGATGGGAACCCTTGGTGCGCAATAATGTGCGCGCCATCCCGATCGGTACGCGCAGCATGGTGTCGTCATACGCTTTCATGGATGTTGATGCCAAACCACGCACATGCCCCTCAACAGCATTGATTCCCCCGGATGGTGTGTTGGTGAGCAACACCACCGTGTCGCCGGTTTTTACCCCCAGATTGGCGGCCAGTCCAGTTCCCATCAGGATACCTTTCGGGTCGTTTGCATTGAGTCCGTGGCCGTCCAGGATGGCCAGATTGCGGGCCGACGGATCCTTGGCTGGATCAATGCCCTCACCAATGAAGGAGATGGTGTTTTCGCCATGACTTATCAGGCCATTGAAAGCGAGGCGCGGCGTCACCGACTTTACACCGGGAATATGTTCGAGAACATTCAATGCGGGGGAGTTTTCTGGAAGCAGGTAGGCCAGCGGATTTGCCTGACCATCTTCGTGATACCCGGGTTTGGCTACCTGTATGTGGCCTAGTTGGTTAACGGCCACCCCCTCGCGGTTTGCCCAGAAAATCCATTCGATGTAGCCTGAAGATAGCATCATGGCGATAACGCCAAAGCCGATGGCAACAACTGCGATGAAGCTGCGCCTGCGCTGACGCAGGATATTGCGCAGCGCAAGCCGGAAATCGATAGCTAATGTATTGACGATCGTCAAGTTTTTAAATTGTTGGCTGCAAAAATTTTGCTGGTTAAGCATACTCGACATCAATAGCATCATCAAACCGCCTATAGTTCCCCAGACGGCTATTCAATCTGATCAGCGGATTGATCAGGATGCCTTGTGCTGAGGCATCTTACTGGACTGGCGCCAGGATTGTGCATCCTTGCTGTAATCAATGCGCGGCTTCCCAGTTAGGTCCGACGCCTAAACCGATTTTAAGCGGCACTGCCAGCTTGGTCACGTCGCACATCAACCCGGGTAACGCACCGCGTACGCGTTCCAGTTCAACATCCGGCACTTCCAGCACCAGTTCGTCGTGTACCTGCATGATCAGACGGCTGTGCAGGTGCTCGCGTTCCAGCCAGCCCTGCACAGCGATCATGGCGAGCTTGATGAGGTCGGCCGCAGTGCCTTGCATGGGGGCGTTGATGGCGGCGCGCTCGGCGCCGTCGCGGCGCTGTTTGTTGGCGCTGCGGATTTCCGGCAGCCACAGTCGGCGCCCGAATACGGTTTCCACATAACCCTGTTCGCGTGCCTGTTCGCGCGTGCGTTGCATGTAGTTGGCGACGCCGGGATAGCGGGCGAAGTAGCGGTCGATATAGGACTGCGCGGCGGCGCGGTCGATGCCTAGCTGGCTGGCCAGGCCGAAAGCGGACATGCCGTAGATCAACCCGAAGTTGATGGTCTTGGCGACACGGCGCTGTTCCGGGCCGATCTCCTGCTGAGGCATGCCGAAGATTTCGGCGGCGGTGGCGCTATGGATGTCGGCGTCCTCGGCGAAGGCCTTGAGCAGGCTGGCATCATTGGAGAGGTGCGCCATGATGCGCAGTTCGATTTGCGAGTAGTCGGCGGAAACAATGTGGCTACCCGGCGGCGCAATGAAGGCCTCGCGGATGCGCCGGCCTTCGGCGGTTTTGACCGGTATGTTCTGCAGGTTGGGGTCGGAGCTGGACAGCCGTCCGGTTACCGCCACCGCCTGCGAATAGCTGGTGTGCACGCGCCCGGTGGCGGGGTTGACCATGCGCGGCAGCTTGTCGGTATAGGTGGACTTGAGCTTGGCCAGGCCGCGATATTCCAGCAACAGCTTGGGTAGCGGGTAATCCAGGGCGAGTTGGGTGAGCACGTCCTCGTCGGTGGAAGGTACCCCCCCAGGGGTTTTCTTGATTATCGGCAGGCCCAGCTGGGTGAACAGGATTTCCTGAATCTGCTTGGGCGAGTTGAGGTTGAACGGCTGGCCGGCGGCCGTGTGCGCCTGCTGTTCCAGCGCCAGCATTTTTTGTCCGAGTTCGCGGCTTTGCGCGTCGAGTAATTTAACATCGAGCAGTACGCCGTTGCGCTCGATTATCCAGAGTATCGATAACACAGGTATTTCCAGCTGGCGGTATACATAGTCCAGCTTGGCGTCAGCGGCGATGCGCGGGTACATGGAGTGATGGAGCTGGAGTGTGACGTCGGCATCCTCGGCGGCGTATTCAGTGGCACGCGCCACGTCCACCTGTTCAAAGCCGATTTGACCGGCGCCCTTGCCGGCGACCTCTGCGTAGGTGATGGTGGTTACCCCCAGGTGGCGCAAGGCAAGACTATCCATGTTGCGCGACTGGTGTGATTCCACCACGTAGGACTGCAGCAGGGTGTCGTGTGCCACCCCGGCCAATTGAATACCGTGGTTGGCAAGTACGTGCATGTCGTATTTGAGGTTCTGGCCGAGTTTGGCGCGGGTGGCATCTTCCAGCCAGGGCTTGAGCTGCGCCAGCACGCTGTCGCGGTCAAGCTGTTGTGGTGCATCGGGTCCGGCGTGCGCCAGCGGCA
>JANMKH010000097.1:0-8837 GCA_031371965.1 Sulfuriferula sp. | reverse complement strand
ACGAATCGGGCTGGACTGAAATTGGTATTCGCCGGCTGGCGGAAAATGCCGTGCCGGTCAAGCTGGAGAGCATTAACGTAAATTTGGCCGGGCAGGGGGTGGATGCATTGTATTTGTCCATGACAGGCCCTTTCGGGCGGCGCCGCTGTGTGTTGATACCAGCCAGTACCAGTCGGCATGGTGGTCAGTGGCGCCTGGTGAGCCAGGGACGGCGCCAGCTGATCCGCCTGCGTGCGCCACTTAAAGGCAACCAGGATTATGTGTTGGCAGATTTTGATGGACTGGTAGAGCCGGAGGCACCCACAGTATGACAACGCTGGCGCCTCTGGAATTCGTTGCTGGCAATCAGGCCGTCCGGGCCAGTGTGATTTGGCTACATGGGCTGGGTGCGGATGGACATGATTTTTTGCCAGTGGTGCAGATGCTCAATCTTCCTGGTGTGCGTTTTATATTACCCCATGCGCCTAAGCGTCCGGTGACTGTCAATGGAGGCTATGTGATGCCGGCCTGGTATGACATCCGTCGCAGCGGGCTGGATATGGATGAAGATGAGGCAGGGCTGGCGCAATCCAGCCGGACGGTTGACGGCCTGATCGAGCACGAGCAGGGACGTGGCATCGCGTTATCGCAGATCATCGTCGCCGGGTTTTCCCAAGGGGGTGCGCTGGCGCTGTACGCTGGACTGGCGCGCGGAAAGGCGCCGGGAGGGGTTATGGCGTTATCTGCTTACTTGCCGCTCATGGCTGACTTTAGCGCGCGTTGTGCAGTAGATATCCACACTATTCCAGTATTTATGGCGCATGGCATGCAGGATAGTGTAGTGCCGTTACAACTTGCAGAACTTAGCCGACAAAAGCTGCTTGCTTGTGGTTTCGGCGTGGCATGGCAAGTATATCCAATGGCGCACAGCGTGTGCGAGGAAGAAATCGACGCCATCCGCGCATGGCTGGTTCAGGTGCTGAAATTGCGTGTCTAGGCCGAGGGTTCGTCTGCGGCCATATCGACAGCAACACGCATCCAGCCGTCGCCTTTTTCGATCACATCACGCAGACGAATCATGTTTTTCTTCGCGCCTGTACCAGACTGGAAGCTGCGTCCGGATGTGTATTGCGCAGCCTCCAACAGCAACTCCCCCTGGCCGCTGTCGGCCGGCGTGGTAAATATTACCGGTACCGGCAGCGTTGCATCCGTCGTATCCATATTGCTCACGCTATAACCCTGTAATGCATTGGTTGCCTGAGGACGAAGCAACAACATTTGCGGCGCGTTGCTAAGTACTTCAATCCCGACCTGGAGTAAGCCATCGTCGGCATGCAACAAGCGCCGCATCACGCCGATTTTCCATTCAGCATCGCGTTCGACTTTAAGGGCGACCATGCTGCCCAGTCGCACCCAGTCGTTGGAATCGGCAGGTACGCTGGCCCCCAGCCCATGTTCGCTCATATCTTCCATCACCCAGCGTTCGTGAGGCGGAGTCTTCTCGCTCGGTGCGGGCGAAGAATGGCGATTGCGTGTACGCGTGGATTCAGTCACAAAACCATACAGTTTCATGTCGATCATCTCGTCATATTTGAGTTCCGCATCCATTTCGTGGAGCGCGTCCGCACCGTTTTTACCCTGTTTGACCACCGCGCAGATCTCGTTGAATCCATGTACCACATCAATGATTTTCTTGGCCGATGTGCGCGGGCTTTTGCGCTGTTCACGCTTGTCGAGAGGGCTCCATTGGCGTTCTGCGTAATCGAGTATTTCAAAGCAGTCCGGTAGGCGGCAATCCTCACCCAGGCCTAATAATGCGGGCGATTTTCCATTCTGCAGCGCGCTCCGCGTTTGCTGTATTTTTTCATGCAGCCTGGCGGTTGCCATAAAGCGGCATGATTCTGAAAATTCCGTGTTGCGTATGCGGCGTGCGCCCACATCATCAGACTGTGCTACATAAAGCGTATGGGTATTGGGGTTGAATTGTGGATCTTGCTCGATCAGATGAGACCATTGGTTGAGCCATTGATCCGCCATTTCGATTTGTTTCGGGTATAGCGCGCTGGTGTCCAGTTGGCCCAGCAACAAGATGCGAGTGTATTGATCCAGGCAGCGGGTGGTTTCACTGCTTGCTGGATACAGAGTGAGCTCTGTTTTGCTGAAACCTTCAAATTCTGCCACACGATACAGGTTGTGCAGTCTCAGCCAAAGCTTGTCGGCTGGTTTCTCGTAGCGGAAGTAGTGCCACTTGAACACGTTTCCCAGGTTATGCACGGTGCGCAAGGTAAGCAGCGGTATGGACGTCTGCAGCGGATTACCCGCCGGGTTGGAGACGTAACTCATGATGAAGCCATGATAGGCGCGCGCTACTTCCCAGTAAAACTTATAGACAGCGTGCCACAAACGACTTTCCATGACGCGCGACATGCGCGGATTACGCAGATATTGCTGGCTCAGGGACGTTTGAAGCGCACGCGCATACTCGTCAAGCGACAAGAGTACAGCTAGACGCTCCTTGCTGTATGGGGCATTCTGGGCGTTGAATTCAGCAACTTTGTGCAACACTTGTTCATGCGCATTCAAGACATTGCCTGCGGGCAAGTCGTTTATCCAGCGCGTGATCGTCTTCTCGCTTTCCAGAGGATCGGATTCGGCGCTGTTTTTACGCAGCATGGACAGAATGTTGAACATGAATATTAACTCCGACTAATGTTCCTGCTAGGATTTTAATTGTTATCTATGCAAAATGTGTGCCACTCCATCTTGCTATGCTAGGCACACTGTTTGCGAGCTGCATTCCATAGAGCCGCTAATCCAGTGGTTTGGTCACTGGCCAATATGTCGAAAAGTTAACCGATATGCAGAGAAATGAACCTATGCATCACAAACGTTGTGCCACCCAGCCCGCAACGGACTGCAAGGCGGCAGGCAATAGTGCGGGTTCAGTGCCACCGGCCTGAGCCATATCGGGGCGCCCGCCCCCCTTTCCGCCTACCTGGCTGGCTACAAAGTTGGCTAAATCGCCAGCTTTCACTTTGCTGGTCAGGTCGGCGCTTACCCCGGCAATCAGTGTCACCCGACCATCAGCGGTGCTACCTAATACTACTGCACAAGATTTGAGCTTGTCCTTGAGTTTGTCTACGGTTTCGCGCAGCGTTTTGACGTCGGCGCCTTCCAGTATTGCAGCAAGTACTTTCGTTCCACCCACCTCGGTAGCCTGGCTGATAAGGTCATCACCTTGTGCTGCGGCCAGTCTGGATTTAAGGCGATCAAGTTCTTTTTCCAGATGTTTGACGTTATCCACAATCTGCGCGATTTTTTGCTGTAACTCTTGCGGTGGGGCTTTGAGCAGTGCGGCTGCCTCCAGAATCTGCTGATGCTGCGCTTGTGTCACGGCTAATGCTGCGGGCCCGGTGACGGCCTCGATGCGGCGGATGCCTGCGGCCACCCCGGATTCGGAGACGATCTTGAGCAAGCCAATGTCACCACTGCGGCTCACGTGAGTGCCGCCGCACAGTTCTGTGGAAAATTCACCCATACCGATGACCCGCACCTGATCGCCGTATTTTTCGCCGAACAATGCCATGGCGCCGTGGGCGATCGCTGCATCGTAGCTCATCAATTGCGTTTCGACGACGACATTGCGGCGGATTTCCCGGTTCACCAGCTCTTCGATCTGCTGTAACTGGATTGTGCCGACAGCTTCGCTGTGGGCGAAGTCAAAGCGCGTCCGGGCAGCATCCACCAGCGAACCTTTTTGCGTAACATGCGTGCCGAGGACCTGACGTAACGCAGCATGCAGAAGATGGGTAGCCGAGTGGTTGCCGGCGGCGCGGCTGCGGGCCTCGGCATCCACTTGCGCGGTGACCGTATCGCCGAGTTTGAAAGTGCCCGTTTGGAGCAGGCCGGTGTGGCCGAACACATCAGGCTGTATCTTTTGGGTGTCATCCACCACAAATACGCTGGCGCTGCTGCGTAGCTCGCCACAATCACCCACCTGGCCGCCAGATTCAGCATAGAACGGGGTGCGGTCAAGCACGATGATCGCTGATTCACCGGCGCTGATACTATCCACCGGACTGCCTTCCCGATATAAGGCAACAATGCGACTCTCCAGGCTCAGTGTGTCGTAACCATGAAATTCTGTAGGCTGGCCGTCGAAGCGCATACCGACCTGCATGGAGAATTTGCTGGCGGCACGCGCACGCTTGCGTTGCGCCTCCATGGCCGCATCAAAACCGGCCGTGTCTATGGTAAAGCCGCGCTCGCGTCCTAAATCGGCGGTCAAATCCAGAGGAAAGCCATAGGTATCGTAAAGCTTGAATGCGGTGGCGCCGTCGAGTACTTTGCTGCCCGACTGTAGCGCCTGTTCAAGGATACCCATGCCGTGTTCCAGGGTTTCCGCAAAGCGATCTTCTTCCTGTTTAAGTACAGCGGTCACTCGGGTCTGTGCGGCGACCAGTTCCGGATAGGCCGCGCCCATCGCTGCCGCCAGATCAACCACCAGCAAATGAAAGAAGGGCTGCTTCTGACCTAGCCGGTAGCCGTGGCGTATGGCCCGGCGGATGATACGGCGCAGCACATAGCCGCGTCCCTCGTTGCCGGGGATGATGCCGTCGGTGATGAGGAAAGCGCAGGCACGAATGTGGTCGGCAATGACCTTGAGCGAATTGTCGGTTAAATCTGTGCTGCCGGTAACGCGTGCCGCAGCGTGAATCAAAGCCTGAAACAAGTCGATTTCATAGTTGCTGTGGACGTGTTGCATGACTGCCGAGATGCGTTCCAGGCCCATACCTGTATCCACTGATGGTTTGGGCAGAGGATGCAGCGTGCCGGTCTCGTCGCGGTTGAACTGCATGAATACCAGATTCCAGATTTCGATATAGCGATCACCGTCTTCTTCCGCGGAGCCCGGGGGACCACCTGCGACTTCGGCGCCGTGGTCGTAGAAAATCTCGGTGCATGGACCGCACGGACCGGTGTCACCCATCTGCCAGAAGTTGTCCGAGCCGCCGGCGGGCTTGTCGCCAATGCGAATGACGCGCTCATTCGGCACGCCGATTTCAGTTGTCCAGATGGTGTGTGCTTCGTCGTCGGTATGGTAGACCGTCACCCATAATTTATCTTTGGCGATGCCCAGTTCCTGGGTAAGAAACTCCCAGGCGAACTGGATGGCATTGCGTTTGAAATAATCGCCAAAGCTGAAGTTGCCCAGCATTTCGAAGAAGGTGTGGTGGCGCGCAGTGTAGCCGACGTTATCCAAGTCATTATGTTTACCGCCAGCGCGAACGCAGCGTTGCGAACTGGCTGCACGTACATAAGGCCGGGTTTCGCGTCCAAGGAATACGTCTTTGAATTGCACCATGCCCGCATTGGTGAATAACAGAGTGGGGTCGTTGCCCGGCACCAAAGGACTGGAAGCGACTGGCGTATGTCCGTGACGGGCAAAAAAATCGAGGAAGCGTTGACGGATTTCGCTACTTTTCATGGGTAGTTTTTCGTGGAGAGACACAGGTTCAATTGAATCGGCACATTTTAGCCCGGATACAGCATAAATTCACGTGTAACCGGTTGAAAACAAAAAAGGCCGCACACGGCGGCCTTTTTTTGGGTCAGGAAAACTCAGATCAGGTTGGGAGCAATGCCCGGATTTTTGCCGATACCGACAATTTTCGGCTCATTCAGTTTGCGTGGCTTGACCACTTTGATGTCACGCAGATATTCAGCCACCACATCCCAGATCGGCGTGCCGGATACGCCTTCACCCACCGGTGCCCAGCCAGCCACCTTGTATTTTTTATTAGCCATGACCGGCTTGCCTTTCAAAGTCATGTTGCTGATGCGATTGCCAATTTTGTTGTTGGGCGCAACGGTGTACTGAATACCGCCTACGCGTACCATGTCTCCGCCCTGCTGATAGTATGGGTCGACGTTGAACAGGTTGTCGCACACGTCCTCCATGATGCTCTTGATGGTGGCGCCGGTCATTTCGTTGAGGGTGGTGGACGGGTAGGTGATGGCCGTCTGATCCATCAGGTGATCCATGGTGATGACATCTCCGGACAGCAACGAAGTGCCCCAGCGGAAGCCGGGTGAGAACGCTGCATCCGCGCCTTTGACTGTCATCAACGCATCCAGGATGAGCTGGTCGAAGGTGCCGTTGAAGTTGCCGCGTCGATACAGGAGTTCTTCGGTCACTGCGAGTTTTTCATCCAGTTTGGCGGTGTATGGCGCGCGCACTTTCTTGATGAGCGCATCCATTTTTGCGTCCGCTTCGATCAGGTTGGAGAAAACCGGCAGCAGGCGGTATTTCCAGCCAACGATCTTGCCGTTTTTCACATCAAAATCCATCACCCCGAGGAATTTTCCATTGGAGCCGGCATTGGTCACCAGCGTGGTGCCCTTGGCATTCTTAACCTGGGATGGATAGGGGATGCCATCGTGGGTATGGCCGCCGAAAATCGCGTCGATGCCGGTCACGCGCGACGCCATTTTCAGGTCAACGTCCATGCCGTTGTGGGACAGTACCACGACCACTTGGGCGCCTTTGGCGCGTGTCTCGTTGACGATTTTCTGCATGTCATCGTCGTTAATGCCAAAGCTCCAGTCCGGCACCATGTAGCGCGGGTTGGCAATCGGAGTGTAGGGGAAAGCCTGGCCGATAATGGCCACCTGTATGCCGTTCATGGTTTTGATCACATAAGGCTTGAACACCTGATCGCCGAAGTCGTTGGTTTTGATATTCTGGGCAACGAAATCTATGTGCCCCTTGAAATCGTTATCGACAACGTGTTTGACGCGCTCGGCGCCATAGGTGAATTCCCAGTGGCCGGTCATTACGTTGACGCCGAGCAGCTTGGCCGCATCCACCATGTCCTGGCCCTTGGTCCACAACGAGGTGGCGGAGCCCTGCCAGGTATCGCCGCCATCCAGCAGCAGCGAACCGGGGCGCGAAGCACGCACTTTGTCCACCAGCGTTTTCAGGTGGGCAAACCCACCCAGTTTGCCGTAGGTGCGCGCGGCAGCGGCGAAATCGAGATAGGTGAAGGCATATGCTTCACGCGTGCCGGGCCTGATGCCGTAATGCTTGAGGAAGTATTCACCCACCAGATGCGGTGGTTGGCCGACTGCAGCACCCACCCCAATATTGACGTCCGGCTCACGGAAATAAATCGGCAGCAATTGTGCATGGCAATCGGTCATGTGCATCAGCGATACGTTGCCGAATTTGGGCAGGTCGTAAAAGCTGGAAGGCGCGTTTCCGGCCAGCGCCTGTTTGTTGTCTATCGCCATGCCGGACGCGGCGGCGACGGCAAGTATCTGTAAAAATTCGCGGCGATTCATCATCTAGTGAGCTCCTCAATGCATTGTTGCGGCTGGTTTATGGGTGCGCCTATTTTAGTGGGCTGACGGATGAAGTAAATGGTATTAATCATCCAAGCCCGGTTGATTGGTTTGTGCCTGCGAAAAAAAAGCGAAGCTGGCAGACGCCAGACTTCGCCTAGTGATTGACAGTTGCTTACTTACGGAATACCGAGGCCTTCATTGGTAAGCCGTTGCTGATGTAGGAATGGAAGTATTCCAGGTCGTTGTACTCCACGCTGCCTGGCGCAAATGGCACGGCACGGACCTGCTTGTTGCAACCGACGTAACGTTCCTGCAACGTCACCAGAGTCTCGCCACCACGGAAAACCGGCCAGTGCGTAGACTGGCCCACCGCAGGAGAGAGCACTTCTGAGCGCAAGTGGTTGCCGGCGTTGGCCACGTGGCAAGAGGCGCAAGAGAAGTTGAGCTGGCCACGGCGGCTGTAGAACTCGTTCTTGCCGGCTTCATAGGCGGCAGTGGCTGAGGCACCCTGCACCTTGATGTTCATCGGCATCCCGTCCGACAGCGTACGGGCATACGATGTCAAAGTGCCCATGGTCTTCATGTCATTATACTTGTAAGCCTCTTCGCCGTTGGCGGTACGGCAGGCATTGATGGCCATCTCGAAGGTGACAACCTTGCCAGCCTTGTCATCGAAGTAGGGGTAGTTGCCCGCTACGTTTTTGCCGTCATTGGGGAAGCAGCTTGCATACGTTTTTCCATTCTTGAATGGCGTTTCCCACATTTTCTTGCCTTGCTCGACCACTGAGCTGAAAGGTGGAAAATCCATGATGCTTTTGTATTGCTCCATCGCATCAGGATCGAATGCCAGCGCGCCATAGATGTAATTCCCGGCTTTGATGTCCGGATACTTGCTGCTGTAAAAATTAAGCAGGTTCTGGCGGTCTTGTTCTGGTGAGGCGCTTGCATTCAGTGTGCCGAACAGTAGCCCGGCTCCAGCCAGTGCCAACAGAATTTTTTTGCCGTGCCCCTTTGGCGACTTCGCCTGTGGCCCGCGAAACGTTATCGTTTTCATGCCGTCCTCCGTTTGATATTTGTCGGGTGACGCCAGGGTGTCGGCCCTGGCACCTGGTTTAGCCTGGTTGAAACTCAGGAAACCACGCCGTCAACTTTATTGGATTCACCCTTGTTATCTTTCCAGCTGATTTCCACTTTGTCGCCGGCTTTGGCGCCTTTGACCTTGAATCCCAGATATGGATTCTTCGACACGCCGCCGCCCCACTGGGCGTCGAGCACGGGCTTGCCGTTAAGCGTGGCATGCACTTCATCAATGAAGTGTGCCGGGATGATTTGGCCGGTCTTGGCATCCTTGCGCTGCCCGGATTCCATCGGGTGATTCATCAATACTTTAATGTCAACCACACCGCCGCTGACGGTTGCGCGCATTTTCATTGGTTCTGCCATTTTGAATTCCTTTAAGCTAAATATCGAGACATAGGTACCGGAACAAGGTGGGGGTCAGTTATCCGCCG
>JANMKH010000090.1:0-3535 GCA_031371965.1 Sulfuriferula sp. | reverse complement strand
GGCAAGATCAGCGTGGAATGGAACAGCCAGCTGGACGAAGTGCTAGGCGATAAAACCGGGGTGACCGGCATGCGCATCAAGTCCATCGAGGATGGCAGCACCAGGGATATTGCCCTGACCGGGGTGTTCATCGCCATCGGTCACAAGCCCAACACCGATATTTTTACCGGGCAGGTCGAGATGGAAGGCGGCTATATCGTCACCCAAGGCGGCAACAAGGGCAACGCCACCGCCACCAATATCCCCGGCGTGTTTGCCGCAGGCGACGTGCAGGACCACATCTATCGCCAGGCTGTGACCAGCGCCGGCACCGGCTGCATGGCCGCGCTCGACGCCGACCGCTACCTGGAAAGCCTCGGCAAGTAATCAGCTCATGGCCGCGCGCGTGCCTCCCGCGGACGACGTCGCACTGTTCAAGGCAGCGGTGGAGGACGCCCGGCCGCTGCCCGAGCACGGCAAGGTCGAGCCGGTCTTGCCGCGCGTTTCGCCCATCCCGCGCCAGCGTATCCGCGACGAACAACAGGCGCTCGCCGACAGCCTGTCCGACCACATCGCCTGGGAAGACGCCATGGAAACCGGCGAGGAGCTGGTGTTCCTGCGTACCGGCTTGCGCCGTGACACGCTGAAGAAGCTGCGGCGCGGGCACTGGGTGCTGCAGGCCGAACTGGATTTGCACGGTCTGGTCAGCGTCGAAGCCCGTCAGGAAGTGAATGCATTCATCGCCGGCTGCAGCAAGCGCGGTCTGCGCTGCGTGCGCATCATTCACGGCAAGGGGCTGCGTTCCAAAAACCGCGAACCGGTATTGCGCACCAAGGTAAAAAACTGGCTGATGCAAAAAGACGAGGTGTTGGCGTTTTGCCAGGCAAGAGCGGTGGACGGCGGCAGTGGCGCAGTGGTAGTGTTACTCAAGTCTTCATGAAAATTTTTGGAGGAGCACCATGACTGCAATTACCGAATTCGAACTTCCCTCCACCGGCAACCGGACTTTCAAGCTCACCGACCTGCGCGGCAAGAAGCTGGTGGTGTATTTCTATCCCAAGGACGACACGCCTGGTTGTACCGTGGAGGGCTCCGACTTCCGCGATTTGTATGCCGAATTTCTGGCACACCATTGCGAGATCGTGGGCATTTCGCGCGACGATCTGAAATCCCACGAAAAATTCAAGACCAAGCTGAGCCTGCCGTTTGAACTATTGTCCGACACAGACGAAAAAGTGTGCGAACTGTTCGGCGTGATGAAGTTGAAAAACATGTACGGCAAGGAAGTCCGCGGTGTCGATCGCAGCACGTTTGTATTCGACACCCACGGCAAACTGGTCAAGGAATGGCGTAGCGTGAAATCCGCCGGCCACGCGCAGGAAGTGCTGGATACTGTTAAAACCCTCTAGGAGAAAATCTGAATGCCCCGCAAAGCCGCTGCGCTCACCAAGCTGTTTGTTCTTGATACCAACGTGCTGATGCACGACCCCACCAGCTTGTTCCGTTTTGAAGAGCACGACATATTTTTGCCGATGGGCACACTGGAGGAACTTGATCACAACAAGAAAGGCATGACCGAAGTGGCGCGCAATGCGCGTCAGGCCAGCCGCTTCCTGGACGAAATCGTCTCCGGTTGCGAAGATGCGATCGAAGCCGGAATTCCGTTGAGCAGCAAGAGCCGCAAGGCAGCCACCGGACGGCTGTTCCTGCAGACCAAAATTTCGCGCATCGACACCCCGCTCAGCCTGCCCAACAGCAAGGTGGACAACCAGATTCTCGGGGTGATTCTGAGCCTGCGCGAGGAGCAGCCCAAGCGCCAGGTCATCCTGGTGTCGAAAGACATCAACATGCGCATCAAGGCGCGTGCGCTGGGATTGCCCGCCGAGGACTACTTCAACGACAAGGTGCTCGAAGACACCGACCTGCTCTACGCCGGGGTGCGCGAACTGCCGGAAGATTTCTGGGACAAGCACGGCAAGGGGATCGAATCCTGGCAGGCCGACGGCCACACCTGGTATCGCGTCAAGGGGCCGCTGGTCAGCCATCTGCTGGTCAACGAATTCGTCTATCAGGAGGGCAGCAATCCACTTTACGCCATCGTCCGATCCATCAATGGCAATGTCGCCGAGTTTCAGACCATCAAGGACTACAGCCATCAGAAAAATAACGTGTGGGGCATCACCGCGCGCAATCGCGAGCAGAATTTCGCGCTCAACGTGCTGATGGATCCGGAGGTCGATTTCGTCACCCTGCTGGGCCAGGCCGGCACCGGCAAAACCCTGCTCACGCTGGCTGCTGGGCTGATGCAGACGCTGGAGCACAAGCGTTATTCGGAAATCATCATGACCCGTGTGACCGTGCCGGTGGGCGAAGACATCGGCTTCCTGCCCGGTACCGAGGAAGAAAAAATGACGCCGTGGATGGGCGCGCTGGAAGACAACCTCGACGTGCTCAACAAGACCGACGACAGCGCCGGTGACTGGGGGCGCGCCGCCACCCAGGATCTGATCCGCAGCCGCATCAAGGTCAAGTCGCTCAACTTCATGCGCGGGCGCACCTTCCTCAACAAATACCTGATCATCGACGAGGCGCAGAACCTCACCCCCAAACAGATGAAAACCCTCATCACCCGTGCCGGTCCCGGCACCAAGGTGGTGTGCCTGGGCAACATCTCGCAGATCGATACGCCTTACCTCACCGAGGGCAGCTCCGGCCTGACCTACGTGGTGGACCGCTTCAAGGGCTGGCAACACGGTGGCCACATCACCCTGGCACGCGGCGAGCGTTCGCGTCTGGCCGACTGGGCGGGTGAGGTGCTATGACGCGCGCACTGGTGGCCTTGCTTGGCTTGTTGGCGCTGGCGCCTGCGGCCCAGGCCGCCAGTTGCCGCGACGTCGTGCACACATTCAATCAGCAGTCGCACCCGCGCATTAACGAGGCCGAACTGACGCAAGCCCTGCAAACGCTGAACGCCGATCGCAATACGCGTCTGCCGGATAAATTCGTCACCAAGCGCGAGGCGCAATCCGCCGGCTGGCAGCGCGGGCACGACCTGTGGGACGCGCCTGCGTTGAATGGCAAAAGCATAGGCGGCGACCATTTCGGCAACCGTGAACGACAATTGCCTTACGGCCAGTGGCGCGAAGCCGACCTCGACTACAACGGCGGCCACCGCGGCGCCAAGCGCCTGATCTTCTCGCGCGAAGGCCGCCGCTTCGTCACCGTTGACCACTACCGCACCTTTACCGAGATTCCCGCCTGCCAATGAAAACCTGCCACCTGCAAAGCATCACCAGCATGAAAAATTTCTACGATCAGATCACCAAGGATTTCGCCTTCCCCGAGCACTTCGGCCGCAATCTCGATGCGCTGTGGGACGTGCTGACCGACGACGTGGAAGGCCCGTTTGAACTGATCTGGGAAAAGCCGGGTGTCACGCGCGATGCGCTGGGGGAGGATTACTGGCGGTTGCTGGAGATACTGGCGGACGTGGTGGCGGAGCGGGGGGATTTTCGGCTGGAGTTGCGGGGGTGATACGCTGCGAGGCCGAAATCGT
>JANMKH010000032.1:0-2090 GCA_031371965.1 Sulfuriferula sp. | reverse complement strand
ATTTTGACTACAAACAGTCCGCCCAGTAACGGCGAACTATTAGCCAGTGTTAGTATGGCGCCCGGCAAACTATCTCGTAAAGCCAGATTGACAGTGGATTTGTGCGGTCAAATAAATACTATCAATGCATGGTTATTTCAGGGTGACAAGACATCGCCAGGTATGAGTTTTGCTTTAATGGTCAGATTGGAAAAATAGCTCATTATCTTGAATGGGTAAATTCAGCTCTGAAATGCATCTAATTTTTGGATATTAAGGGTATGTGTGTGGTTAATAAATCAGAAATCATCACCCGTTTACGCGAAGATAAAAAAATCCATTCGAGCTGGGGAACCCACGCTCACCCGCGGATGGATGAACTCGATATTCATAAACTATTCCCGAATTCACCTCCCGTGTTTACTTTGATTGAGCCTGCTTGAACAGGGCCCAAATATATCTGCTGTCAGCATGCATGCTGACGTGGCAGCTTCCCCAGGAGGCAGTCGCCCAACCATTGGTGCTGGCGGCAGCAGCGCCGTCAGCGGCCAGCCTGGCTGAAGAAGGATTGCGACGTCAGGAAGAACGTAATCGTGAGTTGCAAAAGCGCCTGCAACCCAAATCCGATGTTCTCCAACCGGAGGCACCTACAGCCGTTTCAAATGTTTTGCCAGTCGAATCACCGTGTTTCACCATTCATGATATTGCCTTGCTCGGCAAGGATGTACATCACTTCCAATGGTTGCTTGGTGTGACGCAGCCGTTTCTGAATCAATGCGTCGGGGTGAAAGGATTGCGCCGCATAGTGGAGATTGTAGATACCCGCTTGATTGAGTCCGGGTATGCAACGACGCGGGCCAGCCTGCCTGAACAAAACCTGAACGATGGCAAGCTGGACATCCAGCTCAATGTTGGCAGGATACAAACAGTGCATATGGTTAAGGCGGGAAGCCATCCCCAGGTAGCGGATCAAAGCTGGGGCACTTGGCGCAATGCCATGCCGGTCAGAGACGGCGATATTCTCAATATCCGCGATCTGGAGCAGGGCATCGAACAAATGAAACGCCTGCCCAGCCAGTCGGTGACAACCAGTATCGAACCTGGTACCGAACCGGACACCAGCATTGTTCTGATTCAACGCCAGCCCTTCACATGGCGGGATCGTATCCGCGGTGGGTTTAGTCTGGATAACTCGGGCAGTCAGGCGATGCGGCGCGCTCAATTCTCCGGCTATATGGCACTGGATAATGCACTGGGACTGAATGACATTCTCAGCCTGAGTCTGGGCAGTAACGCACAGCAAATTGAGACAAATCATCGAAACCAGAGCATCACGTTAAATTACAGCATCCCTTTGGGATATAGCACCTTCTCGCTCTCCGCCAGCCATAATCGTTTCGCCCAGCAAGTGCAGGGCACCACCACGCAATTTCTATCCAGCGGCAGCAGTGACAGCGCAACGTTTCGATGGGATTACACCGCCTGGCGCAGCGCCTCCGCCAAAGCCGGCTGGTATGCCGGATTAACCAATCGCCGCGCCAACAGTTATCTGGATGACGTCGAGCTGATTGTGCAGCGCAGTCGCACGACCAACGTGGAAGCAGGCGTGACCTACCGGCAATTATTCGGCAATGCCAGTCTGGACCTGAGCCTGGCCTATCGGCGCGGCGTGCCATGGATGGGGGCGCAGAATGATTTTGCGACGGCCGCCGCAGGAGGGTTAACCATGCGTCCACGGTTATGGATTCTGAACGCTGCCTACAATCAGCCGCTGCATATAGGCGGCAGGGCGGTGCAATACGTATTGAGCCTGCATGCGCAGCAAACGCACGATGCCACGCTGTCGATTGACCAGATCGCCATCGGCAACCGATATACCGTGCGGGGTTTCAATGGCGATAGCGTATTGCTGGCGGAAAGCGGTTATTACCTGCGCAACGAACTCGCTACCCCGATGGCGTCCATACACGGCTGGAATACAGCCGCGTTCGTCGATCTGGATTTCGGCCGCGTATGGGGTCCCAGCGCCGCCTATCTCATCGGCGACAAATTGGCCGGCACCGCAATCGGGGTACGGGGTCAGCAGCCCGCTGCGCGCCCTCGTGCCCAGC
>JANMKH010000019.1:0-2826 GCA_031371965.1 Sulfuriferula sp. | reverse complement strand
ATCGTGATCCTGAATATGGCGACGGTCTTCACGCAGATGCAGCGTAATCGCGTCTGCGCCGGCCGATTCGGCCACCAGCGCAGCCTGGACAGGGCTGGGGTAACGCGTACCGCGTGCCTGACGAATGGTCACAATATGGTCTATGTTGACGCCGAGCTGGATCATAGCTGTTGCAAGTCCTTCAGAAGTTCGCGGGCATGCAGGGTTTGCCCGCCCAGATGATGATTGATAATAAGCCGCATAAGCTGCTTGCTTTGCATCAGCGTGACCGGGTCGCGGTAATCGTCTGCCGCCATGTCGAGCAGGGTCTTGCCGGACAACCGCATGTCAGCGTGACCATTGGCGCGTTGGGCAGGCAGCGCACCGCGATCAAGCACATAGACATAGTCCTGCTGCGCCAGCACGGCCTGCCCGGAATCCGCCTCGAATTCGAATGGCTGCGCGTAGCCCAGTTCCGCCAGCAGACGTTTTTCAAAGCGACGCAGGATGGCGGCGTAGGCGCTTTGCGGCATCGCGCTGGACAAGGCCTGCAACGCGGCCTGGTAATCGGCGAACAGGTTCTCGTGTGGATCTTCGCGCGCCAGCAATTTCAGCATCAGTTCGTTGATGTAAAACCCGCACAGCAGCCCCATACCCTGCGGTAACGCCAGGCCGCCCTGCCACTCGGCGCGGTGCAGCGTGCGCAACTCACCCTTGCCAGCCCACGACAGCAGCAGCGGCGTGAACGCCTGCACCAGACCGCGCAATTGCGAGCGCGGCCGGCGCGCACCGCGCGCCACCAGAGCGACCCGTCCGTGTGCATGGGTGAAAGTTTCCACAATCAGGCTGGTTTCACGGAACGGGTAGCTGTGCAGTACAAAGCCTGCGGCGTTGTCGACGCGGCTGCGTTCCGGGGCAAGTGTGGCGGGGCGTGCGTTCATGCTCTGAAAAAATACTTTGCCACAGAGAACACGGAGGAAATGGGGTTCGCAGGCATGGGCGACGCGTCGTCCAACTCGCAAAAACCGCTGTGGTGCTCTTTGTGGCTGAAACTGCCATTAACGTTCATTCATAACCCAGCTGTTTCAATATGCGCTCACTGTCAGCCCAGCCGCCTTTGACCTTGACCCACAGTTCCAGATAGACCTTGCCGCCGAACAGTTTTTCCATATCGAGGCGCGCGGCGGTACCGATTTCCTTGAGCTTGGCGCCCTGATGGCCGATCAGGATGCCTTTCTGGTTAGGCTTGTCGACCAGAATACCGGCAAAAATGCGGCGCATTTCGCCTTCCTGCTCGAATTTTTCGATAATCACGCTGGCGGAATACGGTACCTCTTCGCCGGACAGTCGGAACACTTTTTCGCGCACGATTTCAGCGGCCAGAAAGCGTTCGCTCTTGTCGGTGATTTCGTCTTCGTCAAACATCGGCGGCGCCTCAGGCAGGTGCTTGCGAATTTCCCCCAGCAAGCCCGGCACATTATCGCCATCGCGAGCGGACAACGGCACCACGGCGGCAAACGGGAACACTTCACTCATCTGCGCGATAAATGGCAACAGCTGGTCTTTGTCCTTGATCAGGTCCAGTTTGTTCAACACCAGAATCACCGGCATGTCACGCGGCAGCAATGCCACCACCTGACGGTCGCGCGCGTCGAAGTGGGTGCCATCCAGCACGAATAGCACCACGTCGGTGGAGCGCAGGGCATCCACCACAGTCTTGTTCATGCCGCGGTTGAGCGCATTGCTGTATTTGGTCTGGAAACCGGGTGTATCAACGAAAATAAACTGTGCATCCGGCGTGGTGTGAATACCGTGGATGCGGTGGCGCGTGGTCTGCGCCTTGCGCGAGGTGATGCTGACCTTGGCGCCGACAATGTGATTGGTCAGCGTGGATTTGCCCACGTTGGGGCGGCCGACAATGGCGATGTAACCGGTACGGAAGTCTGGCGCTGCTGTATGCATTTCGTATCCTGTTTAGAGCTTTCCGCCACAGAGAACACAGAAGCCACAGCGCAAACCTTTGCTGATCGCTTCATGCTGTGTTCTTTGTGGCCAATCGCTTTTGAATTTAAGCGTTGCCGGAATTTTTACCTGCAACGGCTATCAGATTATAGGCGGCTTGTGCGGCAGTTTGTTCGGCGGCGCGGCGGCTGGCAGCTTCACCCTGGGTACAAATCTGCAGTGCCGGGATACTGCACGTTACCCGGAAAGTTTGCGCATGGGCATCGCCCATGGTACCGGCCAGTTCATAAGCGGGTAGCGGCAGGCGGCGGCTTTGCAGGATTTCCTGGAGCAGCGTCTTGGCGTCCTTGGCAGGCAACTCGGGATCGATATCCGCCAGTTGCGGGGCATACAGCGCATGAATAACGCGCTCCGCTTCGGCAAAACCGCCATCGAGAAAAATTGCTCCGAACAGCGATTCCAGTCCATCAGCGAGAATGGAAGGCCGATTGCGGCCACCGCTTTTCACTTCCCCGTCGCCCAGCTTCAGCAGCGTCCCCAGCCCCAGCGTGACGGCAATTTCAAACAGGCTTTGCTGGCGTACCAGATTGGCGCGCAAACGGGATAGCACGCCTTCCGGCAAATCAGGAAAATGCGCATAAAGCAGGTGCGCGACGGCACAGTTAAGCACGCTGTCGCCGAGGAATTCCAGGCGCTCGTTGTGTGGCGTGCCGAAACTGCGATGCGTCAACGCCTGATGCAGATGATGCGACTGGCGAAATGTATAGCCTATCGCCTGTTCAATCGCAGTCAAATTGGGATTTCGCGCTATTGTGCGGCGTCCGGCGCGGTCGAAGCGGAAAAATCCATATACAGCCCCAGATTGCCGAACAATGGTTTGTCCAC
>JANMKH010000558.1:0-1831 GCA_031371965.1 Sulfuriferula sp. | reverse complement strand
TGACTTGCAGGTAGTGGCGTCAATCCAGCCGTTGACACGGGTGATCAGCACGTCTTCATAGTGGCTGCGATTGAAAATGACGATTTCGCCCCTGGCGGGTGTTTTTGCGTGGATGCGCCACAAAAAGTCATGCGCCAGCTCCTCCGCTGTAGGCGCTTTGAAACTGGCGACTTTGACACCTTGCGGATTGACGCCATCGAATACCATGCGAATAGTGGAATCCTTGCCTGCGGTGTCCATTGCCTGCAACACAATGAGCAACTTGTGTTTGCCTTCCGCGTAAAGCAATTCCTGCAGGGATTCGAGCCTGACGCGCAAGACTTCCAGCTCTTCCCTGGCGTTATCCTTGTCGCCATTGATGAGTGACTCGTCGTCGGTTTCGAACTGACTCAGCTTGACTTTGCTGCCGGATTTTATTTTGTAGGGTTTGGTATTCATTTTGTATGCGCCTTTGAAAATACGGGTTCGCCTGAATACATCAATAATAGCCATAAATGTGAACTGTGCGATTTTTACCAGCGATCGAATTGCATCGAGGTTACGGAACTATCTAAAAACTCATGAGTCCTGCTATCCATAGCATCCACCACCAAATTGGACACCATTGCCATGCCGGGAAATTCACTTGCTCACCAAGCGTTTCAGTCACTACAACAACATGTTTCGCAACACATCATCGGTCAGGAAATTCTGGTACAACGGCTACTGATAGCGCTTCTGGCCGATGGTCACCTATTGGTCGAAGGTGCCCCCGGTCTTGCCAAAACGCGCGCCATTAAAGTCCTGAGTGAAGGTATTGAGGCTGACTTTCATCGCGTGCAATTCACGCCCGATCTGTTACCCGCCGATCTCACAGGTACCGATATTTTCCGCCCGCAGGATGGTTCGTTCCAGTTTCAGCGTGGTCCGCTGTTCCACAATCTGGTGCTGGCCGACGAGGTTAACCGGGCACCGGCCAAGGTGCAATCAGCGCTGCTGGAAGCCATGGCGGAGCGGCAAATCACCGTGGGTACCACGACCTATCCGTTGCCTACACTTTTTTTGGTCATGGCTACCCAGAATCCTATCGAGCAGGAAGGCACCTACCCGCTTCCGGAAGCGCAGCTCGACCGTTTTCTGCTGCATGTGAAGGTCGATTATCCAAAGGCTGAAGCCGAACGACAGATACTGCAACTGGCGCGCGCTGAAGCGTCGCAACAACTGCGCAAGACAGTGCCGCCGGTGACCAGGCTGAGCCAGGAAACCCTGCTGGCCGCACGCCAGGAAGTGCTCGATGTTTTCATGGCTGACAACCTGGAGCGTTATCTGGTCGAGATTATTCTGGCCACCCGCAACCCGTCATCCTACAGCGCTGATCTGGGCAGCTGGGTGCAATGGGGCGCCAGTCCGCGCGCCACGATCGCCCTCGACCGTTGCGCACGCGCCCATGCGTGGCTGGCGGGACGCACCTATGTGGGGCCGGAAGATATCCAGGCGCTGGCTTTTGATGTGCTGCGCCATCGCGTGCTGTTGAGTTATGAGGCAGAGGCCGACGGTCATACCCCCGATCACTTTATCGAGAAACTGATCGACCTGATCCCGGTACCATGATTCCCCCGTTCGGGCGCCACCAGCCCATCTTTGCTGATCAGGCTTCCAAGCAGGCAGACACGCCGAGTCCAGACGATGGCGTGGTGCGAGTCAGCCTGTCTTCCCTGATTGCCCTGCATCACGATGCAGAATCGCTAGTGCTCCAGCCCGGGCGGTTTCGTTCGCCCGTCAGCGGCGGTTACCGCTCGCCGTTCAAGGGGCGCGGCATGGAGTTCGATGAGGTGCGCCCCTACATGCAGGG
>JANMKH010000535.1:0-3817 GCA_031371965.1 Sulfuriferula sp. | reverse complement strand
GGTGCTCGATGCATCTCGTTACATCGACACCATGAGCAACCGCACCCAGGTCGCCAAAATCATCGCCGACAAAGCCTACGTCAACACCGATTTCGACTCCATTGAAGGCCGCATGCATGGCCAGTACGAAAACGGCCTGGGCAAGAAATGGCAGGATCCGAATTACATGAAATTCTTCAACGACGGCAAGGTGAACTTCCCCTATCTCTCCGATGGCATGTGGTTCCTCACCCAGCACAAGCGTTGGGGCCTGCTGAAGACCGACCCGGATTATCTGGCCGAGGCGCAAAAGGTCAACCAGATCAAGCTCTATACCGAGGCCGCCACCCAGCTCAAAATCGCCGTGCCGAAGAGCCCAATGCGCACCGCCAAACTGATCGACGGCGTGGTGTGGGACGGCACGGATCCGAAGAAATACGCCAACAGCTTCAAGATCAAGGCTTAGCCCACCCCGGACATATCGAGGAAACCGCCATGACGCCCGAGCAAATCACCCTAGTCAAATCCAGCTGGCAACAAGTTCTACCCATCAAGGACACCGCCGCAGGCCTGTTTTACAACCGGCTGTTTGAACTGGATCCGTCCCTGCGCGACCTGTTCAAAGGAGACATGGCCGAGCAGGGGCGCAAGCTGATGGCCATGATCAACACGGTGGTCAACAGCCTCGATCAGTTGGGGCCGGTCCTGGGAGCTGTTGAAGACCTGGGACGGCGCCATGCCGGGTACGGGGTGAAAGACCGCGACTATGACACGGTGGGAGAAGCATTGATCTGGACGCTCGGCCAAGGCCTGGGCAAGGGCTTCACGCCGGCCGTAAAGCTGGCCTGGGTCAACGCCTACACCACACTGGCCACCGCAATGAAGCAGGCTGCGTGCGCCACGGCATGACACCACTGTTATTGCCGGCTGATCACGTTGACAGCCAGCATTTGCGCGCAGCAAACAGAAATTAAGGAGATTCACCATGAGTGCCGTATACGGAACCCTTCAACACATTCCGCCCGCAAATGACGCCGGTACGACAAATGCCGTGGCGGAAGCCTCCGATCCGGCAGTCAAACCAGCCGAATCCCGGGCCCGATTCAAGCTTAAGGAAAAGCTCGGCGCCGTGTTGCGCGTGCTGATCCCACCCCTGTTGGGCATAGCCGCCTTTCTCGGCATCTGGGCCCTGATCGCGCAGGAAACAAGCAACCTGCCCGGCCCCTACAAAACCTGGCAATCCGCCGAGGCATTGTTTGCGCATCCGTTCTACAACAATGGCCCCAACGACCAGGGTATCGGCTGGAACATCTTGTATTCGCTCTATCGGGTGGGCCTCGGTTTTGGCATGGCCGCCTTGGTCGGCATTCCGCTGGGCTTCATGATCGGCCGCTTCAAATTCCTCGCAGCGATGACCGCGCCCATCATCAGTCTGCTACGGCCGGTTTCACCGCTGGCATGGCTACCCATTGGCCTGCTGGTGTTCCACCGCGCCGAGCCGGCCTCGATCTGGGTTATTTTCATCTCCAGTATTTGGCCGATGGTACTCAACACTGCAGTCGGCGTGCGTCAGATACCGCAGGATTATCTCAACGTAGCTCGCGTTCTCAACCTATCAGAATGGAAAGTATTCAGCCGTATCTTGTTCCCTGCCGTGGTGCCGCACGTACTCACCGGGATACGCTTGTCCATCGGCATTGCCTGGCTGGTAATCGTCGCCGCCGAAATGCTCACCGGCGGCGTGGGCATCGGCTTCTGGGTATGGGATGAGTGGAACAACCTCAACGTCGCACATATCATCATTGCCATCTTCGTGGTCGGGATTGTCGGCCTGCTGCTGGAACAGATACTGGTGCTGATTGCCAAGCGCTTTAGCTACGAATAAGGAAGCCGTCATGGAAAAATTTGTACAACTGGAAAAAGTGGACGTCTCGTTTCCCACCAAAAAAGGGGCATTTCACGCACTGCACAACATCAGTCTGAACATCGCCCAGGGGCAATTTTTTACCCTGATCGGCCACTCCGGCTGCGGCAAATCGACCCTGCTCAACGTCGTCGCCGGCCTGCAGGATGCCAGCAGCGGCATGGCGCTCTGCGCCGGACGCGAGATCAAAGGTCCGGGGCCGGAACGCGGTGTGGTATTCCAGAATCATTCGTTGTTACCCTGGCTCACTTGCCACGACAATATCTACCTCGCTGTGGAGCGTGTGTTTGGTCGCCAGGAAGGCAAAGCCAAACTCAAACAGCGTACCGTTGACGCGCTGGCATTGGTCGGCCTTGCCCATGCCGCACACAAACGCCCGCATGAAATCTCCGGTGGCATGAAGCAACGCGTCGGCATCGCCCGCGCGCTGGCGATGGAGCCTAAAATACTGTTGATGGATGAGCCGTTCGGTGCGCTCGACGCGCTGACTCGTGCGCACCTGCAGGACGAACTGATGAAAATCGTTGCCACGACCCAAAGCACCGTCATTATGGTGACTCATGACGTCGACGAAGCTGTACTGTTGTCCGACCAAATCGTGATGATGACCAACGGTCCGGCCGCCACCATTGGCGAAATTCTTGCTGTGGACCTGGAGCGCCCGCGGGACCGCCTGGCGTTAGCCAACGACACGCGCTACCATCACTTGCGCGCACGCGTGCTGGAGTTCCTATACCAGCGCCAGATGCGGCCTGCAGCCTGAATTTAGCCGGGTGCTGTCGACGCTTCGAGCAAGGCCGTAAACCAGCACCAGCCGCGCATAGCGTGCATCACGGCGCGACGACGCGGCGTGCCTGGCGCATCAGCAACGGTACCACCAGGCGGTTGATAAAGCCGGGCAGGCGCATCGGTTTGAGCAGCATTTTCACTGTCATTTCGTAAGGGTAATCGGCGCGCGCCCAATGTCCGGCGGTGTGCTGGAAGCGCTGAAAATCTTCGGGGCTGAATTTCAATCCCGGGTTGCGTACCTCAAATGCGTTTTTTACTGCCAGGTAGGCATCCTCCTGGCCGATCTCGCCCAGGCGCTCCCGCAACACGCGCGCTATTTGCCAGCGAGACGGTCGTTCTGCCTCGCGATAGCGCAGGAAAAAATGGTAAAAGTATTTGAAATGCCCCACTTCGTCGCTGCGAATATGCCCCACCAGTGCGGTCAGTACGGGTTCCGGACTGATCTGATGCAATAAGCCATACAGGCCTGAGGTACCGGTTTCCACAACGCAACGCGCCACCATCTCCAGCGCCCGTGTAGGCTCCAGCAGCTCGGGTTTGCAGCACGGACGATAGTCAGCGCAGAAACCATCAAACGCGGCCTGCCAGTCAAATGCAGGCCATACCGTTTCCACATAGCGGCGCAAGGCACGGCCATGCTGCAGCTCCTCCGGTTCCCAGCGCTCGCTCAACCACCGGGTGACTTCGGTATCGCCCTCCATATGACCCAGCAGATTGTGGGTAAATAAATCAGAAAAACTCTCCACAAATGATGCGGCAGCCAATACATAAAACCACGTCTCTTCGTTGACAATGTTCTCGTGCGCTATGCGATCAAATGCAATCTGGTCTAACGACCATGGGTGGGGTGCGCCAAAGGGTAGATGTGTATCTGGGTCTGGCATATTAAGCTCACCTGTTTGTTGTTTGTTGTATGTGGTCTGACCAAAACGTGTGTCTGAGGTTCTATTGAGTGACTATAGCCAACGCTACGGCCTCCGCAACTTTGATGCCATCTACGGCGGCGGACAAAATCCCGCCCGCGTAACCGGCGCCCTCGCCTGCCGGATACAGACCTTGGGTATTGAGGCTTTGACAGCCTTCGTTACGGGTAATGCGAATGGGCGACGAAGTGCGCGTTTCCAC
>JANMKH010000519.1:0-3134 GCA_031371965.1 Sulfuriferula sp. | reverse complement strand
GGCCGTCGGCGGGAATGCGCTGGCCGGGTTTGACGACCACCCGGTCACCGCGCTGCAAGGCTTCGACCCGCACTTCGATCTCAGCACCGTCCCGCTGCACGATGGCGGTCTTGGGCGCCAGTTCCGCCAGCGCCTCGATGGCCTTGCGCGCCCGGTCCATGGCCATGTGTTCCAGCGCATGACCCAGGCTGAACAGGAACAGCAGCAGCGCGCCTTCTACCCAGGCGCCGAGCGCCGCCGCCCCGGCCGCCGCGACGATCATCCGGGTATCGATGTCGAAGCGGCGGCTGCGCAAACTCTGCCAGGCGTCGCGCAAAGTATAAAAGCCGCCGGCGGCGTAGGCGCCCAGCAACAGGCCGAGCGCCAAGCCGCGCGGTGCGCCGGCGAGACCCGCCAGCCAGCCGGCCAGCAACAGCAAGCCGGCAACGCCGCTCAAAATAAGCTCGCGATGCTCGGCGAACCATCCGGCCTCACGGCCTTCTTCCCGCACGGTATAACCCAGCGCCTGGATGCGCCGGACAATCGCCAGACGCTCAATTTTCTCGCTGTTGTACTCCAGGCGCAAACGTTCCGCGGCGTAGCTCACCGAAGCTTCCAGCACGCCGTCCGTGCGTTGCAGGGCATGCTCGATCACGGTGGCGCAGGTGGGGCAGTCCATGCCGTCGATGCGCAGGCTCTCATGACGATAGTGGTTGCCGAGCTTGGCCCCGGCCGCTTGCGCCAGCTCGCGCACCCGGCTCACGCTGAACTGCTGCGGGTCGTAGTGCAGGCAAAGGCGGGTGCCGCCGTCTTCGCTGACCAGGTGTACCTTTTCCAAGCCCTCGGCCTGCAGCAATCTAGTCAGCCGCCCCACGCAGGCGTCGCGCTCATCGGCGACATCCGGCAAGACCAGGGACAAGTCCAGTTTAAGTTTTTCGGCCATGATGCTGCTCCTCAAGAATCAAACGACTACAGCGGGGTATGCGCTGCGTTACTGCTGGGGTTTGCCGCACTGGCCGCAAAACTGGGTGCCCGCCGGCAGTTCCGCGCCGCAGCCGGAACATTTACCGGCCGACAGGGAAGTGCCGCATTGCTGGCAAAAGCGCGCATCGCCCGCATTGGCGCTGCCGCACTTGGGGCAGGGATTGCCGGGATTGCTACCACTTGGGTTAGTGCCCTGCGGATAGCCTGGATAACCACCGTAGCCGCCATGTTTGGAGCCGCCGTGATGACCGCCTTGATAACCACCATGGCCGCCTCCGAATCTGCCGCCCATTAAATTGCCCAGCATCCGTTCAAACAATCCCATGATTTACTCCTTTCCAAAAAACGGGGTCTCCCGCAAAAAATTGCACCTTGTTCATTCCTACAACCAGCGGATGGCTGCCGCGCTGACGATATCGGTCACATAAATCCAGCCTGCGTCGGCTTGGCCGGTGCGGGCGGCGTGCCCGATGATGGTCACCAGCTCGTCCACCTGGTGATCCTCGCAAACCAGTTCCAGCTTCGATTCGTTGATAACTGTCTCGGCCAATTCGATGGAATAGTGCTGTTCCTGGGTATCCATCGCCTTGAGCAGGATTTTTACCGGGGTGATGGCAAGATTACGGCAGCCGGGCGTGCCGTCGGTGTTGCACAGTCCTGACTCCTTCAGGGCGCGAATCACGTCGGCGATGCGGTGGTTGTGGATATAAGCCTTGATTTCTTTCATGCGGATTCTCCTGTTGGGTGATTGGGTGCGGCCCGGTCAAGCCGCACGCTGGTTTACTTCGCTTGTTTGCGTTCGCGGCGGTTCTCCACCCACTCGTACATCAGCGGCAACAGCAGCAAGGTCAACGCCGTCGAGGTGAACAGCCCCCCCACCACCACCGTCGCCAGCGGACGTTGGGTTTCCGCCCCGACGCCGCTGGAAAGCAGCATCGGCACCAGGCCGAAGATGGCGATGGAGGCCGTCATCAGCACCGGACGCAGGCGCAGCGCAGCGCCTTGCTTGACCGCTTCCCTGACCGACAGTCCCTGCCGCCGCTGATCGTTGAGGAAGGACACCAGCACGATGCCGTTCAGCATCGCCACCCCGAACACGGCGATGAAACCGATGGCCGACGGCACCGACAGGTACTGGCCGGTGACCGCGAGCCCGATTACCCCGCCGATGGTGGCGAACGGCACATTGGCGATGATCAGCGTGGCGTAGGTGAGTGAGTTGAACGCCGTATACAGCAGGATGAAGATCAGCCCGATGGTGAGCGGCACGATCAGCGCCAGTTTGGCCATGGCACGCTGCTGGTTCTCGAACGCGCCGCCCCATTCGATCCAGTAGCCGGCTGGAATCTTCACTTCGCTCTTGATTTTGGCTGCTGCCTCCTTCACGAAGCTGTCCACGTCGCGCCCTTTTACGTCCATCTGGATGACGGCGTAACGTTGCAACTGTTCGCGTCGGATGAAGGAATAACCTTCATCCAGTTCCACCGTGGCGACTCTGGAAAGGGGAATCAGCGCGCCGCTCTGGGTGCGGATCGGGATGTTGTTGATGGCTTCCACGCTGTTGCGGAATTCGGGTGCGAGCCAGACCTGGATGTCGAAGCGCTTGACGCCGTCGATCAGCGTACTCACCGCCTTGCCGCCGATGCCGGCCTGCACCACCTCAAGGATTTCGTCGGCGTTGATGCCGTAGCGCGCCGCCTCATCCCGGTTCACCTTGACCACCATCTGCGGCTTGCCTTTGTTCGCTTCCAGCGACAGGTCCGCGACGCCAGGCACTTTCTCCAGGGCGGACTTAAGCTCACCGGACAGGCGGTCAAGGGTGGTCAAGTCTTCGCCGTAGAGTTTGAGCGCGAGCGTGGCGCGCACCCCGGAAATCAACTCCTCGACGCGCATCTGGATCGGCTGGGTAGCCGAAATCACCGAGGTCGGCACGACCTGTTCCAGCTTATCCTGCATCGCCCTGGAGAGATCGGGGAAGGAAATGGCTTTGGGCCACTGGTCGCGTGGTTTGAGATTCACCAGGATTTCCATGTAGTTCACGTCCGCGGTCTCGCCCTTTTCCGCGCGCCCGATCATGGCTATGGCCGAAGTGGTTTGCGGGAAGGTTTTCAGTGCGGCTTCGATGCGCTCGGAGATGCGGATGGATTCGTCGAGCGAAGTGGAAGGGATGC
>JANMKH010000473.1:0-1534 GCA_031371965.1 Sulfuriferula sp. | reverse complement strand
CTGGACATGAAAACCTACCTGCCCGGCGACATCCTGACCAAGGTGGACCGCGCCAGCTTGGCACACGCGCTGGAAGTACGCGTGCCGCTGCTCGATCACCAGCTGGTGGAATGGGTGTCCGGCCTGCCGGTGGGCATGAAGCTGAAGGGAAGCGAGGGCAAGCACATTTTCAAATACGCCCTGCAACCGTATCTGCCGCACGATATTCTGTACCGCAAGAAAATGGGTTTTTCGATTCCGCTGTCCGAGTGGTTCCGCGGACCCCTGTTGCAGCGTTTGCGCAGTGCCGTGCTGTCACCGCGCCTACTCGATACCGGCCTGTTCAATGCGATATTTCTCAAGGAAATGGTCGATCAACACGCCAGCGGGCGACGCGATTACGGCGCAGTATTATGGTCGGTGCTGATGTTCGAGGCTTTTTTGCGCAATGCTGAAGGAACCACGGCGACCATGCTAAACCAGCATCAAGAACCAATCTCGATGACAAGGGGTATCTAATGTATTGGGTCAATCCCGTTGCAGATGTGAAACGTATGGCAAGAGCCATGCTGACGGATCAGGTGGCGTGGTTGTCACCCTCCCTGTATGTACGACTGACCGGGCAGACCGGACGTGGCGATGACGAGGGCGTGGCGCGTACCGCCGATTATTTCCGCACCTGTTTCGATGATTATTTTCAAGTGCCGGGTATGCCTTCAGGTGAGGCTGCGGCTTATCTGGATGGCAAGCACGTGCTCGAGTATGGGCCGGGTGATTTGCCCGGGGTGGCGTTGCTGATGATTGCACATGGTGCGCAAAGTGTCATTTGTGTGGATAGGTTTCCACTGTGCCGGTTCTCGGAGAGTTGTATTCAGGTGTTGCAGAATTTGCTGGATGCGCTTGAAGACGACCAGCGTGAACGTGCCGGGCAGTGTTTCATGCGTCCGGGTAAGCCAGAAAGTGGGCTCAATCCTGAACGTATCCATTACATGATCAAGCCCAGCGGCCTTTCTGGCCTGACGGACTGGGCGGATTTGGTTATTTCACGGGCGGTGCTGGAGCATGTGAATAACCTGCAAGCTACTTTCATGGATATGCACCACGCGCTACACGCGCAAGGAATTGCCGTGCACCAGGTGGATCTTAAAAGCCATGGCTTGCATCGGCGCACCCAACTGGATTTTTTGACCTGGCCGTCGCCCCTGTGGACGCTGATGTATGGACATAAAGGCGTACCCAACCGCTGGCGCGTGGATCGGTATCGGCAGATTCTCGCTGAGGTGGGACTGGAAACAGTTACGCTGGAGGCGACGACATTAGCGCAGCAAGCGTCGATTGACGAAGTGCGGCCCTATCTGGCGCGGCCGTTCCGTGAGTTGAGTAACGAAGATTTATCCTGGCTGGGGTTCTGGCTGGTATGCCGCCGGCCTGACGAGACGAGACACTGAACAATGCGTATCCTGCATATCCTCGATCATTCCATCCCATTGCATTCCGGATACACCTTTCGTAGCGCCGCGATCCTGCGCGAACAACGCAAGCGCGGCTGGGAAAC
>JANMKH010000467.1:0-2297 GCA_031371965.1 Sulfuriferula sp. | reverse complement strand
TGCGGAATGCCCTCGTACACCGACAGTTCGAGCATTTTCGGGTCGACCAGGATGAGCCTTACCTGGCTGGGGTCGGCCTTGTACAGCAGGCTCAGAATCATCGCGTTGATCGCTACCGATTTGCCCGAGCCGGTGGTGCCGGCCACCAGTACGTGCGGCATTTTGGCCAGATCGGCGACTACCGGGTTGCCGGCAATGTCCTTGCCCATCGCCATCGCCAGCGGGCTCGCCATATCGTGATACACCTTGGCGGAAAGAATTTCCGACAGGCGCACCATCTCGCGTTTTGGGTTGGGAATTTCCAGCGCCATGGTGGTCTTGCCGGGGATGGTTTCCACCACGCGGATACTCACCACCGACAGCGCACGCGCCAGATCCTTGGCGAGGTTGACGATCTGGCTGCCCTTGACGCCGGAGGCCGGCTCGATCTCGTAGCGGGTGATGACCGGGCCGGGCAGGGCGGCAACCACGCGCGCCTGCACGTTGAACTCGGCCAGCTTGCGCTCGATCAGGCGCGAGGTGAATTCCAGGGTTTCCGCCGACAGGCTTTCCACATGGGCCGTCGCGGCATCCAGCAAATGCAGCGGCGGCAATGGGGAATCCGGCATTTCGGCAAACAGCGGCGCCTGCTTTTCCACCTGCACGCGTTCCGATTTGATAATGGTGGGCGGGGGTGTCTCGATGATCACCGGAGCGCGGTCCACGTTGCGGCGTTTCTCTTCCATCACCATCTCGTCACGGCGCAGCGTGGCGGCTTGCCCCACGCGCCGTTCGCGTCGCACGGTCCAGGTCTCGATGGCCCATAACCAGCTGCGTTCGAGGTATTCCCCGGTTTTTTCCACGACGGTCAGCCAGGAAATATTGGTAAACAGGCTTAAACTGGCGGCAATCAATACCAGCAAGGCCAGCGTGCCGCCGGTGAAGCCCAGTATCCGGACGACGGCTTCCCCCGCAATCGCCCCCAGAATACCGCCCGGGTGCTCCGGCAGCGCGATGTGCAGGCTATACAGGCGCTGCGATTCCAGTCCGGCGCTGGACAGCAGCAGCAATACAAATCCGGCGCTGCGGATATACAGCGGGCGGCGGTCGGCCGCCTCGGCGATCTCCAGCTTGCGATATCCCCACCACGTGGCATACAGCGCCAGTGCCACCAGCCACCATGTGGAAAGCCCGAATAACGAGAGCAAAATGTCGGCCAGATAGGCGCCCAAAGTGCCGCCCATATTGTGCACACTGCCTTGTCCGCTATGCGACCAGCCCGGATCGGACTGGGAATAAGTGAACAGGATGACCGCCAGGAACGCCGCCAGCGCGACACTCAGCAGCCAGCCGATCTCGCGCAGCAGGCCGCTGAGCCTTGGCGGGAGTGGTTTGCGGACGGATTTTTGAGTATTGCGCCGGGTAATCGACATGGTCGGATAATTTACAGGAATGCAAAATTATAACTTGAACCTTGTCCAGTCCGTGACCATCTTCCATACTGTTTCAGTTTTCCATTCTTCAATCCCGCTACGGAGTGCTGCATGACCACAACCCAACACCATCGCCTCATCATCCTCGGCTCCGGCCCGGCAGGCTATTCCGCCGCCGTTTATGCGGCGCGCGCCAATCTGAATCCTGTTGTCATTACCGGCATGGCGCAAGGCGGCCAGCTGATGACCACCACCGACGTGGACAACTGGCCGGCCGACGCCGACGGCGTGCAGGGGCCGGAACTGATGGCACGTTTCGAAAAGCACGCGCGCCGCTTCAACACCGAAATCATTTTTGACCATATCCATACCGCCAAACTGAGCGACAAGCCCATCACCCTGATCGGCGACCAGGCTACTTACACCTGTGATGCGCTGATTATCGCCACCGGCGCGTCGGCCATGTACCTGGGGCTGGAATCCGAACAGGCATTCATGGGCAAGGGCGTATCCGGCTGTGCCACCTGCGATGGATTCTTCTACCGCAACCAGGAGGTGGCGGTGATCGGCGGCGGCAATACTGCCGTGGAGGAAGCGCTGTACCTGTCCAACATCGCGCGCCATGTCACCGTGGTGCATCGCCGCGACACGTTCAAGTCGGAAAAGATACTCGCCGATCATCTGATGGAGAAGGTCAAGGAAGGCAAGATCAGCGTGGAATGGAACAGCGAACTGGGCGAAGTGCTGGGCGATAAAACCGGCGTCACCGGCATGCGCATCAAGTCCACCGTGGACGGCAGCACCAGGGACATCGCCCTGACCGGGGTGTTCATCGCCATTGGCCACAAGCCCAACACCGATATTTTCACTGGCCAGGTCGAGATG
>JANMKH010000247.1:0-2447 GCA_031371965.1 Sulfuriferula sp. | reverse complement strand
CATCCACCCGGTCGGAGCGGACAGGATCACCCGCGGCACGCCCATCAGGCTGGACAGCAGGGCGTACTGGGTGGCGGTGAACCGTTTGTCGGTCATCGCCCCCATGAAACCGACAAACGCCGCCGTACCCAGCCCGCCGGTAAAATTCTCCACCGCCACCACCGCCGCCAGTCCGGTAAGGTGTGGGCCCAAATGTGCCAGCAGGACAAAGCCGAACGTGGACAGCATTTGCAGGATGCCGAACGTCCACAATGCCCTGTACATACCCATCCGCAATATCCAGATGCCGCCCAACGTGCCGCCGAGGATGGTGGCCCAGAAGCCGAACAGTTTGACCACCGCGCCGATCTCGGTTTTGGTGAAGCCGAGATCCAGATAAAACGGCGTGGAGATGGCGGTAGCGAGGGTGTCGCCGAGCTTGTAGAACAGGATAAAGGCGAGGATCAGCCACGCTTCCTCGCGCTTGAAAAATTCCACGAAGGGTTCGATGACCGCGCTTTTCAGCGTGCGTGGCGCGCCTGGGGGCAGCGCCGGTTCGCGCGCCAGCAAGGTGGTGATGATGCCCACCCCCATGAACGCCGCCATCAACTGGTACATCACCGGGAAGCTCAGCAGGTCGGCCAGAATCAGGCCGCCGCCGCCCGCCAGCAGCATACCGATGCGATAACCGTTGACGAACAGCGCCGATCCGAAACCCAGCTCCGCGTCCTGCAGGCTTTCGCGCCGGTAGGCGTCGACAACGATGTCCTGCGAGGCGGAAAAGAACGTCACCAGCAGCGCTGCCAGCGCGACGCCCCACACATTGGTCGCCGGATTGGACCAGCTCAAACCCACCAGTGCCGCCGCCAGAATTATCTGCATCAGTAACAGCCAGCCGCGCCGTCGCCCGAATAGCGGCAGGGTGAAACGGTCGAACAGCGGCGCCCACAGAAACTTCAGCGTATACGGCAGCCCGATCAGCGACGCCGCGCCGATCGCTGCCAAACTCACTCCGGAATCTTTCAGCCACGCCTGTAATACCGAACCGGTGAGCAGCAGCGGCAGCCCCGAGGTAAACCCCATCACCAGCGCCACCAGCATGCGGCCGCTAAAAATGGATTTGAGCGTTTCCTGCCAGCTGGGCTTCGCTACGTGCTGGGTCATTGCGAGGATGCGTAGTCGATGATGAGGGGAGCGTGGTCGGAAAAACGCGCGTCCTTATACACGCTGGCAGCACGTGCCTGGACGGCGATGCCGGGCGTGGCGATCTGATAATCAATGCGCCAGCCGACGTTGTTGGCCCAGGCTTGGCCGCGGTTGCTCCACCAGGTATAAGCGTCACCGGTGGCATCGGGACAAAGCATACGATGCACATCCACAAACCCAAGTTCGTCCTGAACCTTGCTCATCCAGGCACGCTCTTCAGGCAAAAATCCGGAATTTTTCTGGTTGGCTTTCCAGTTCTTCAGATCAACTTCTTTGTGAGCGATGTTCCAGTCGCCGCACAGGATGACTTCGCGGCCGCAGTTTTTGAGCTCGGCAAGGCGCGGGTAAAACCGTTCCAGAAAACTGAATTTGACCTGCTGGCGCTCGTCGCTGCTGGAGCCGGAAGGCAGGTACAGGGAAATCACGCTCAGATTGCCGAACTGCGCTTCAATGTAGCGCCCTTCCGCGTCAATGTCGGCGATGCCCAAGCCTTCAATCACCGCATCCGGCTGTTTTTTGGCATAAATACCCACGCCGCTATAACCTTTCTTTTCCGCATAATGGAAGTAGCCGAAGAAGCCGTCTGGCTGGAGCATTTCGCGGCGCATGTCGGTCATCTGCGCTTTCAGTTCCTGCACGCACGCCACGTCGGCGTTTTGCGTGGCAAGCCAGTCGAAAAAGCCCTTGCTGCTGGCGGAGCGGATCCCGTTGAGGTTGGCGGTTATAATGCGCAAGTGTTTATTTTCCAAAATTAATTATGTCCGACTTCAGACAAGCATTTTTATCTTTCGCCATCGAGCAGAACGTGTTGTGCTTTGGCGAATTCAAGACCAAGGCCGGGCGCATCAGTCCGTATTTTTTCAACGCCGGGCTGTTTGCCGATGGCATGGCCCTGAAACTACTAGGCGAATTTTACGCGAAAGCGATACGCGCTGCCGGAATCGAATTTGACGTGCTGTTTGGCCCCGCCTACAAAGGCATCCCGCTGGCCGCCGCAACGGTCGTGGCGCTGGCCGCTCAGGGGCAGAAAGTGCCGTACAGTTTCAACCGCAAAGAAGCCAAGGATCACGGCGAGGGCGGCACCATCGTCGGTGCACCGCTGCACGGACGGGTGCTGATTATTGACGACGTGATCTCGGCCGGCACTTCGGTGCGCGAGTCGGTGGAGCTGATTCGCAGTCACGGCGCCACCCCGGCCGGTGTAGTCATCGCGTTGGATCGCACGGAGCGCGGCCAGGGGACTTTGTCGGCGGTGCAGGAAG
>JANMKH010000381.1:0-3144 GCA_031371965.1 Sulfuriferula sp. | reverse complement strand
GCGCAGTACACACTGGAATTCAAGCAAGAAGCGGTTCGGCTGGTACAGGCAGGCCAAAGCATTGCAGCCGTAGCGCGTACGCTAGGCATCGTAGACCAGACCCTGTTCAACTGGGTCAAAGCCCATCGGCAGGGACGGCTCACCGGTGCTGACAGCAAACCGGTCAGCGCCGAGCAAATGGAACTCACACGCCTGCGTGCCGAGAACGCCCGCCTCAAGATGGAGCGCGACATCCTAAAAAAAGCCACGGCGTACTTTGCACGGGAGCTACTGTGAAGTACGCTTGGATTAACCGGCATGCAAGCCGTTGGCCCATCTGCCTGACTTGTGATGTGTTGGGTGTCAGCGTCAGCGGCTACTTCGCACACCGCAGCCGGTTAACACAGCCCGGCACGCCTGACCTCAAGCGTATCAGTGCTGTCGTCTTGCTGACCCACATCCGCGCCATCCATGCCGAGGTGCGGCAGGAATACGGCAGCCCCAGGATGTGGCGCGAGCTACAACACAGAGGCATACGCGTAGGCCGGGAGCGCGTGCGCCACACCATGCAGCAGCACGGCATTCAGGCGCGCGGCAAGCGTAAATTCGTGGTCACCACCGACAGCAAACATACGTTGCCGATTGCGCCCAACCTGCTGGATCGGCAGTTCCAGGTGATGACCCCGAATCGCGTGTGGACCAGTGACATCACCTATATCGCCACCGCCGAGGGCTGGCTCTACCTGGCTGCGGTGATTGACCTGTTCAGTCGCCAGGTAGTGGGGTGGAGCATGCAGGCACACATGCAGACGGGCCTGGTCATGGATGCGCTACGCATGGCGTGGTTCAAGCGCCGACCGGCAGCCGGGCTGATCTTCCACTCGGATCGGGGCAGCCAGTATTGTGGCCATGCGTTTCAGGATGAGCTCAAAGACTACGGCATGACCAGTTCGATGAGCCGTCGGGGTAACTGCTGGGATAATGCACCGACCGAGAGCCTGTGGGGCAGGCTGAAAGTCGGACGTCTGTATGGCAGGAAGTTCGCCACCCGGCGTGAAGCGATGGATGAGGTGATCGACTGGCTGATGTTCTACAATCACCGGCGATTGCATTCAACCCTGGATTACATCAGCCCGATGCAATTCGAGAAAAACTGGCGGGCGGCGCAGCCACAATGCGCCGCAAATTGATGCAGCTAAGCGATACGGAAAACAGGGGTAAGGTCACCTATGCCTGCGGAGGAATTAGAGGTGCTTCTTCAAACCTGGTAACCCCACCCTTTGACAAGGTCCTAATGTCAGATCAAGTCGGAACTACTGCAGATCATAATCCAGAGTAATCAACATCAATTTCTCGGCGCGCCTGGATTTCTGCGCGCTTTCAGCCGATCCTGCCACGACTCAATTTTAGTTGCGTATTAATGCACTTAGTATTGGGTAGGTAGAGCAATACACCAAAAAAAGGGCCCACATTTCTGTAGACCCTTTTCAAATATGGTGCGCCCGGAGAGATTCGAACCCCCGACCCCTTGGTTCGTAGCCAAGTACTCTATCCAGCTGAGCTACGGGCGCTTTGAAGCGTGATATTTTAACATAAGTTCTGGCGGAGAGAGAGGGATTCGAACCCTCGGTAAGGCTATAAACCCTACGCTCCCTTAGCAGGGGAGTACCTTCGACCACTCGGCCATCTCTCCGTTTGAGACAGCGCGCAATGATAGCTTCTTGCGCGCTACCGGTCAAATTTATGCGGCTTTTTCCAAGCCGAAAGCCTTATGCAGAACTCGCACGGCAAGTTCCAGATATTTTTCGTCAATGACAACGGAAATCTTGATCTCGGAAGTGGAGATCATCTGGATGTTGATGCTTTCTTCGGCCAGGGTTTTGAACATGCTGCTGGCAATGCCTACGTGCGAGCGCATGCCAACACCGACTATGGATACCTTGGCAATTTTGTCATCACCGGTCACTTCGCGTGCGCCGATTTTCGCCTGCATGTCGCGCAGCATTTGCAAAGTGCGTGCATAGTCATTGCGATGTACGGTAAAAGTGAAATCAGTAGTGTTGTTAGCACCTACGTTCTGGATGATCATGTCAACATCAATGTTTGCGTCTGCGACAGGTCCCAAGATTTGATACGCAACCCCGGGGGTGTCTGGCACGCCAAGCACGGTAATTTTGGCTTCGTCGCGGTTGAAGGCGATGCCGGAGATAATGGCTTGTTCCATGTTGTCATCTTCCTCGAATGTGATGAGCGTGCCTTCGCCTTCTTCCTGAAAGCTGGATAGCACACGTAATTTGACTTTGTATTTGCCGGCGAACTCAACTGAGCGGATTTGCAGCACTTTCGATCCCAGGCTGGCCATTTCCAGCATCTCTTCAAAAGTGATCGTCTTGAGACGCCGCGCTTCCGGTACGATGCGCGGATCCGTCGTGTATACGCCATCGACATCGGTGTAGATCTGGCACTCGTCGGCCTTCAGCGCGGCAGCCAGCGCCACGCCTGTGGTGTCAGAGCCACCGCGACCCAGCGTCGTGATGTTGCCGTGTTCATCGACACCCTGGAAACCCGCCACAACAATGACATTGCCAGCCTGAAGGTCGGAGCGCAGGTGTTGCTCGTCAATATTCAGGATGCGCGCTTTGGTATAGGCGTTGTCAGTGAGGATGCGCACTTGCGCGCCGGTGTAGCTCTTGGCTTTCAGGCCAAGATCCTTGAGCGCCATGGCGAGCAGGGCTATCGTGACTTGCTCGCCAGTGGAGACCAATACGTCCAGCTCGCGTGAGTCGGGTTGCGATTGAACGTCGTGTGCCAGTTTGATCAGTCGATTGGTTTCCCCACTCATGGCGGATAACACAACCACGACTTGATGTCCGAGCATTTTGAATTTGGCGACGCGTTCGGCTACCTGCTTGATGCGTTCGACGCTGCCGACTGAGGTTCCGCCGTATTTTTGTACGATGAGTGACATTTATTATTTTCTGCTTCAAAAAATTAAATTCTATCCCAGCGTCGTAAAAATAACGAGGCAGGTCCTTGTTCCTTACTTTAATGCCGTTGTCAGGTGGGGCGCCAGGGTTTGCAGCAATTGGGCAAAGATTTTGGGATTGCCGGCGACTACATTGCCGGTGTCTATGTAACTATCGTCGCCATTGAAATCCCCCACCA
>JANMKH010000356.1:0-3084 GCA_031371965.1 Sulfuriferula sp. | reverse complement strand
GGCAAGCTCAAGGTACTGCTTGGGCAACTCTCCGCCCATGCGGGCGCCGCTGCCTGCTGCAGGAATCAGTGCGTAATAGTCAGACATGTGGGCGATGCGCAAAGAAACGGATTATCCGGCGGGATGGTCGGCCTCTGCAAGCAATGCAATTTCTGAAGGCATTATTGTCTTAATGGTATTTGTCTCCATATTGGAGTCACTGATTAAACGAGGATACAAACATGTCCGCAACCATCCGCCCGGCAGCAGTCGCCGGGCTATTCTACCCGGCCGATGCTGCGCTGCTGGCCGGCCAGGTGCAAGCGCTGCTGGAGAATGTCCACACCACACAGGCAATGCGTACGCCCAAGGCGGTCATCGTGCCCCACGCCGGTTATAGCTATTCCGGCGCCATCGCCGCCAGCGCCTATGCGCGGCTGCGTTCGTTGCGCGGCAAGGTGCGCCGCGTGGTGTTGCTGGGGCCGGTACACCGGGTGCCGGTACGCGGCCTGGCAGTACCCAGCGTACAGGCTTTCGCAAGCCCCATGGGCGAAGTACTGCTGGATACCGAGGCTTTGGCTGCACTGGCCGATCTGCCGCAAGTGGTGGTGGACGACCGCTGCCACGCCCAGGAGCACTCGCTGGAGGTACACCTGCCTTTCCTGCAAAGTACGCTAGGCGAATTCAAGCTAGTGCCGCTGGCAGTAGGTGACGCCAGCGCCGCGCAGGTGGCCGAGGTGATCGAGCGGCTATGGGGCGGCGACGAAACCCTGATTGTGGTGAGTTCCGACCTTTCCCATTACCTGCCTTATGCCACCGCGCAAAGCGTGGACACCGACACCGCCCGGACGATACTCGGCCTGCGTGGCGACCTTGATTACCACCAGGCCTGCGGCGCCACGCCGGTGAATGGCCTGCTGCTGGCCGCCCGGCATCACGGGCTGCAAGTGGAACTGCTTGACTTGCGCAATTCCGGGGATACGTCAGGCGACAAAAGCCGGGTGGTGGGCTACGCGGCCTTTGCCTTTTACGAGGATGAAACCCATGACCGCTGAACTGGGAACAACCCTGCTTGGCATTGCCCGCGCGACCATTGCCGATGCCTTGGGGAGTACTGCGCGTGCGGATGAATCCGCGTCCCGCCTGCACGCCCCCGGTGCCAGCTTTGTCACGCTGACCCAGCAGGGCGAATTGCGCGGCTGTATCGGCACACTGGAGGCACATCGTTCGCTGCTGGCAGACATAAAAGCCAACGCACTGGCGGCGGCGTTCCGCGATCCACGTTTCGGGCCATTGCAGCACGCGGAACTGGAGATCACCGAGGTGGAAGTGTCGCTGCTTTCGTCCATCCAGCCCATTGCTTTCACCGGCGAGGCGGACGCGCTGGCGGCATTGCGTCCCGGCATCGATGGCGTGGTGCTCGAATACCGCCACTACCGCAGTACCTTCCTGCCCCAGGTGTGGGAGCAATTACCGGAGCCGGGATTATTCCTGGCCCAGTTGAAGCGCAAGGCCGGTCTGCCAGCGGATTTCTGGGCAGAGGATATGCGCCTGTCGTGCTACAGCGTAAGCAAGTGGAGAGAGAGCGAACTATGGGCACCTCAATGACAGCCGAATCTGCCTACCCCGCCCGCTACTGGCATTTTATTGAAGACGGCCGCATCCAGTGCGACCTGTGCCCGCGCGACTGCAAGTTGCATGAAGGACAGCGCGGCGCCTGCTTTGTGCGCCAGCGCGTCGGCGACCAGATGGTTCTGACCACTTATGGCCGTTCCTCGGGCTTTTGCATCGACCCCATCGAGAAGAAGCCGCTCAATCACTTCTATCCGGGCAGCAGTGTGCTGTCGTTCGGCACCGCTGGCTGCAACTTGGCGTGCAAATTCTGCCAGAACTGGGATATCAGCAAATCGAAAGACATGGACAGGCTGATGGATCAGGCCTCGCCCGAGGCCATCGCCGACGCGGCCGAGCAATACGACTGCAAGAGTGTGGCATTCACTTACAACGACCCGGTGATTTTTGCCGAATACGCCATGGACGTGGCAGATGCCTGCCATGCGCGCGGCATCAAAACCGTCGCGGTGACCGCCGGCTATATGCACGATCAGCCGCGGCGCGACTTCTACGCCAAAATGGATGCCGCCAACGTGGACCTGAAAGCCTTCACCGAGGATTTCTACTTCAAGCTCACCGGCTCTCAATTGCAGCCGGTGCTGGACACGCTGGTGTACCTCAGGCATCACACCGATGTGTGGTTCGAGATCACCACCCTCCTCATCCCGGGCAAGAACGACTCGGATGAGGAACTCAGCGCCATGAGCCAGTGGATCATGCGCGAACTGGGGCCGGACGTTCCGCTCCATTTCACCGCCTTCCACCCCGACTACAAAATGGAAGACCTGCCGGCTACCCCGCCCGCGACGCTCACCCGTGCCCGCGACATCGCCCTGCGCGCCGGTCTGCGCTACGTGTATACCGGCAACGTCTACGATACTGCGGGCGGCACCACGGCCTGTCCTGCCTGTCATTCCGCACTCATCGTGCGCGACTGGCACCAGATCATCCAGTACCGGCTCACCCTGGAAGGCCATTGCCCGGATTGCGGCGCCCAAGTAGCCGGTCGTTTCGAGGCATTTACCAGCCAGTTCGGACGACGGCGCATTCCCATCGCCATCAACATGCAGCGCGCGGTTTGATTTAATTCTTCAGTACGTCATCAGACGCGCGCAAAATTGACTGTGAAAGGGAGACACGCCATGGCAACCAGCAAACTGGAGCAACTGGTACACATCCCGGCAGACGACGTGCACATCGAGGGCATGCTGGAATTACCGGAACACGCTACGGGCATCGTCCTGTTCGCCCATGGCAGCGGCAGCAGTCGCCACAGTCCGCGCAACAACTACGTGGCACGGGTGCTGCGTGAAGCCGGGATGGGCACGCTGCTGATGGACTTGCTCACGCGCGAGGAGGACAGCGACTACCAAACCCGCTTCGACATTCCTCTGCTGACCCGGCGCCTGCTCGCCGCCACGATCTGGGTGAAAAACCACGCCGATTGCCGCAGCTTGCCGCTCGGCTATTTCGGCGCCAGCACTGGCGCCG
>JANMKH010000347.1:0-4053 GCA_031371965.1 Sulfuriferula sp. | reverse complement strand
AAGACGCCCGTCGCAACCGTATTTATCTGCCAATGGATGAATTGGAACAATTCAATGTTAGCGCGGCTGACATCCTCAATGCGCGCGAAACCGATAATTTTCGCCAGCTGATGGAATTCCAGTACCAACGCGCCCAGCATTTCTATGAACAAGCCTTTGCCGCCCTGCCTCATGCTGATCGCAAGGCCCAGCGCACCGGGCTGGTGATGGCAGGCATTTATCGCACCCTACTTGAAGAAATCCGCAACGAGGGGTTCAAGGTACTTACCCAGCGCACCGCACTCACCCCGTTACGCAAATTGTGGATCGCGTGGCGCACCTGGATGAAAGCTTGATTCGGAACGTCGCCATAATTGGAGGTGGTTACGCAGGCATGGCCGCTGCCGTGACCCTGGCACAGCATGGAACAAAAGTAAGCGTGTTCGAGGCAGGCAAAACACTGGGCGGGCGTGCACGACAAGTGACGTTAAACGATATTTGCGTTGATAACGGGCAACACCTGCTACTGGGGGCTTACAGCGAGACATTGCGTTTGGTCGAATTGGTAGCGCCGGCAAGCGCAGCGTGGCTGCGGCGTCCACTACAATTGCATACCCTGGGCGGGTTGCAACTCTCCGCGCCGCGCTTGCCCGCGCCGTTGAATACTTTGCTGGCATTGCTCGGAGCGCGCGGTTTGAGCGTCAACGAACGCTTTGCGGCCATACGTTTCATGCTGGCGCAACGCCGCGCGCATTTTAAATTAAGGCAGGATTTACCGGTTGCCCAGCTGCTGGCGCAGCATGCCCAGCCGGCTGCCTTGGTGGATAAGCTGTGGGCGCCATTATGTATCGCCGCGCTCAATACACCGGTTGCCACCGCCTCGGCGCAAGTGTTCCTCAACGTGCTGCGCGACAGCCTGGTACGTCGCCGCAGCGACAGCGACCTAGTTTTCCCCGCACTCGATCTTACTACGCTGTTTCCCCTGCCCGCTGCGAATTTTGTCCGCGCGCACGGCGGCACAGTAACAACCGGAAAGCCCGTGAATGCGATTGGCAAAACCACGGCTGGCTTTTCTGTGCATGGCGATCATTACAGTCATCTGGTCTGCGCTGTGGCGCCGCATCAGGCATTGCGCCTGCTGGCCGGGCTGGATGAACTGGAGAGTGTGCGTACCCTTATCGAGGCTTTTCACTACCAGCCGATCGCCACCGTATATTTACAATATCCTGCCCAGGTAAACCTTGTCAGGCCTATGCTGGGTCTCACTGGCGGCCTTGCTCAGTGGGTATTTGACCGGGGGATGACCCACGGCCAGCATGGCCTTCTGGCCGCGGTTATAAGCGCCGAAGGACATCATCGCGAACTGGACGCGGAAACACTGGCACAACTAGTGGATGAAGAATTACGGAGCGCACTAGGCAATTTGCCCGCGCCGCATTGGCATAAAGTCATTGTCGAAAAACGCGCCACTTATTCCTGCGACGCTGGGATAAAACGTCCGACTCAGCTTACAGCGCTCAAAAATTTTTACCTGGCAGGAGATTACACCGCCAGCGTTTACCCAGCCACACTCGAAGCTGCAATACGAAGTGGCGTAAAATGCGCACAACTAATAATGGAATAAGCATGAAAAACTACCAGGCACCCCCAGACTTATTGAAAGATCGCGTCATCCTCGTAACTGGTGCAGGCCAAGGTCTGGGGCGTGAAGCAGCGCTGGCTTATGCAGCACCGGGCGCTACCGTCATCCTGCATGGACGCGAAGTTCCCAAGCTGGAACAGGTTTATGACGAAATCGAAGCAGCTGGCTATGCGCAAGCCGCTATTATCCCGCTGGATCTGAATGTTGCAGACGATCAAGCTTATGAAGGCCTGGCTGGCTCGATCGGGATGCAACTCAAACGCCTGGATGGTATCCTGCACAATGCAGCCATGTTTTACAGTGCCAGCCCGCTCGAGCTGCAAACCATGGAGCAATGGCTCACATTGATGCGTGTCAACCTGATTGCGCCCTTTGCGCTGACCCGCGCGTGCCTGCCGCTGCTCAAACAATCACCCAGCGCATCGGTGATCATGACCGGCGAATCTCACGGCCACCACCCGGCTGCTTACTGGGGCGGCTATGCGGTATCCAAAGCCGGCGTGGAACCCCTGACGCAAATATGGACGCAAGAATGGGAAATACTCTACCCCAACATGCGCATCAATACCCTGATTCCGGGACCGGTGGCCTCTCCCAAGCGTCGCAGAACCCACCCGGGCGAAGATCCGGACACGCTGCCACAGATGCCCGACCTGATGCCCGCCTATCTATATTTGATGGGCGCAGATAGCGCGGCCGTTAAAGGGCGGACCATCGAACTGAATAATGACTGAAACCAGCGCCAAATTTTCCAATAAGTCACAGTTCAAACTGGGACGATACGAAATCGCTGCCGAAATCGGACACGGCGCGATGGGCACTGTTTACAAAGCGCATGACCCGCTGATTGAGCGTACCGTTGCGCTCAAAACCATACGATTAGACTTATCACATCAGGCACATCAAGTATTCGAGGAACGTTTCTACCGCGAAGCCAAATCGGCAGGGCGCCTTAATCATCCTAACATCGTAACGATCTACGACGTAGGCGAAACAGATGGCAGTGCATACATCGCGATGGAATATCTGGAAGGCGAGTCGCTCGATATGCTGCTCGATAACCATATTCACTTATCCATTGAGCGCATTGCACACATTACGCTGCAGATTGCCAATGGCCTGGCCTATGCTCACCAGCATGGCATCATTCATCGCGATATCAAACCCGCTAACATCATTCTGATGCGCAGTGGCCGAATAGTTAAAATTACTGATTTCGGTATCGCCCAGATTCCAACCAGCGAAAAAACCGGAGACGGTACATTGCTGGGTTCACCGCGCTATATGTCCCCGGAACAGGTGCAGAGTAAAGTTGTGGATGGCCGCAGCGATGTGTTCTCGCTGGGTATCGTGCTGTACGAAATGCTGACCGGACACCCACCCTTTACCGGCGACGACCTCAGCACCATTCTCTACAATATTATGAACTTCGAACCCGCACCACCCAGCAGCATAAACGAGGGGGTGCCGGAACCATTTGACCGTATTGTGATGCGCGCGCTATCCAAAAGACCTGCCGAGCGTTATCAATCTGCGCGTGACATGGCCGCCGACTTGCGTGCACTGCGTGGAGTAACACGGACTGAGGTTCAGCCTATCAACCCTGCAACAGACAACCCTGCCGTTCTACTGGAGCGAACCAGGCAAGTCGACAAGGCAATGCTCCGCACTTTGCTGAGCATGATCAGCCTTGGAATTGCCATGGTGGCTGTGCTGGCAATCATTGCCCTGACCGTGGGTTCGGACACTGGTCATCCACCTCCTATTACACGTTACATTAAATCAATCATTACCGTGCCTGTGCCATCCACCTCAAACAGCCGGTCAGTGATTCAGAGTTTCTCTACAAAACCAAAGAACCATGTTAATGCGGCTAAAAACAATCAACCTAACCGTATCGCCGTCGCTGAGTTGGACAAAAAGATTCAGGCGCTCAAAGTCAAGCGCGCGGAACTGCGGACAACATATCCCGAGCTTTATCCTGACGTGGTGATTGCCACCCAGCAGATCAAACGCCTGGAAAAAGAAAAGCGCAAGCTGGAGCGAGAAAAGGGCTAAACCAGCGTTGCTACCCCTGCTCGCGTAGATAGGTCACCGCATCCTGCAAGCGTTCCACTGCAATGACATCCATACCCGCAATCGCCTGACGCGGCTTGTTGGCCGCAGGCACGATGGCGCGGGTGAAGCCCAGCTTGGCGGCCTCTTTCAGGCGCTCCTGGCCACGCTGTACCGGGCGGATTTCTCCCGCCAGACCAACTTCACCAAACACTACAAGTTTATCCGGCATTGCCTTGTTTTTGAAGGATGAAACTATCGCCAGCAACAATGGCAAATCCGCTGCTGGCTCGTTGATGCGCACCCCACCCACGGCGTTGATGAACACATCCTGGTCGTAACACGCCAGCCCGGCATGGCGGTGCAACACCGCCAGC
>JANMKH010000240.1:0-17225 GCA_031371965.1 Sulfuriferula sp. | reverse complement strand
AGCGCATGGCGACCTGACGACGGCTGGGGCGATAGGTATCGGTTTCGCTAAAGCCTTCCACCATTTGCCGGCGCGGCAGGAAGAAGCTGGGCAGGCCGACCCAGGCGCTGCCCGCCGGCATGGACTGGCGCGGTGGGGTAGACAGCACGCCGATCAGGCTGCCGTCCGGTACCGTCGCCCCCACTGGCAATGCTGCGGCGTTGCCAATGAAAGCACGCGCGCCGACTCGCACCGGTTGCAGGGTGACGAGGCCATGATGGATGCGTGCCGCGCCAACCGAAACCTGATCGGCCAGAAAAGTTTCCTCACCAATTTCGAGCAGGTCGGGCGTGATGTTGGAGACGGTGGAGATTTCTGCGCGTGCGCCGATCTTGGCACCCAGCATGCGCAGGAACGGTGGCAGATAAAGCGTGGCGTACAGGGCCTGGTTGAACAGCAGGCTGGTTTCCGCGAGCTTGTCCACCAGCCATTTGCGCAAGTAAAAGGCGGACTCGACCGGGTACACGCCCGCCTCCAGTTTGGGTAGGATCAGCCGTTTGAGTGCCACCACCAGGATGGACAGTGTGATCGCATACAGCAGGCCTGCGGGCAGCAGCGCCATCAGATAGCCAGCCAGGCCCGCGTGATGCGTCAGATACAGGATCAGCGCCAGTCCCGGCACGATCGCCAGCGCGGGCACCAGCGGCAACACGGCGAAAGCGGCGATCCAGTAACCGGCAAGCATGGACCAGCCTGGCAAGGGCTTCGCTGGACGCGCCGGGGTGCCATTCAGCAAAGTGGCTGACAGGCCTACTGGCCGTGCGGGAGAGCCCTCCCACGCCTCATTGGCGGGAATCATCGCTCCGGCGGGGAGCAGCGATTTTTCCAGCAGTGCTGCATTGTCGCCGATCTGTGTATGAATGCCGACCACGGCCTGGCTGCCGACATGACTGCCAGCGCCCAGAACTATCTGCCCCAGTTCCAGACGGCCATCGCGTACGCTATAGCCGAGCAACTGGGCATTGTGGTTGACACTTGCATCCGCACCGATTTCCAGCATGTCAAAGGCAGCGATCTGCTGGGTACCGATGTGGCTATGTTTGCCAACCTTGGTTCCCATCAGACGCAGATACAAGCGCATCAGCGGTGAACCGGCGATGAGATGAAGGGGTACCAGTGCCGCCACCCGCCCCGCCAGCCAGAAACGGAAGTAATAGCTGCCCCATAGCGGATAGCTGCCCGCACGGTAGCGGCCAATGACCAGCCATTTCACCGCCGCCGCCAATAGGACTGTCAGCACCGGATAAGTCAGCGCGATGACGCTCACCGTGCCCAGCAAACCCACCGCCTGCATCAGGCCGTTCTCCGTGAGGATGACGCCACCGACGATGGCCAGCATCAGTGCAGGCAGGAAGAACAGCAAATACAACGCAAACGCCTGCCCGGTGCCGGTCAGGATATAGCGCAGATTACGCAGCCAGTTGGGTGCGGCGGCGAGCGCTGGGATAGGCGGCACGCTGGCCTGTGGGCGTGCCTTGGCCAGATAGTGCGCCAAGCGTTGCACGGTAGGATGGGCGTAAAGATCGGACAGGCTCACATGCGCCATGCCGGGTTGTTTGCGCAGCTGCGACACGGCCAGTGCGGCAAACAGCGAATGCCCGCCCAGATCGAGGAAAAAATCGTCTACTACAGACACTTGCTCCAACCCCAGCACTGCGCCCCAGACGCTGGCGATGGCGGTTTCCAGTTCGCCCTGCGGTGCAACTTTCTGGCCGCTGGCAACCAGGCGATGAAAACCGGGTTTGGGTAACGCAGCGCGGTTGATTTTGCCGCTGGACAGCGTCGGCAGATCACCCACAATCTCGAAATACGCCGGGATCATGTAGGCAGGCAAGTCCTGACGCAGTAGCGCTGCCACAGCCTTGTGGTCAATGCCATTGCTGGCTTTGGGTACGATGTAGGCAACCAGTTCTTCGATGCCGTCGTCCTGTTTGGCAACCGTCACGGCGGCAGCCTGGATATCGGGCGCGCGCAGCAATACTGATTCGATCTCGCCCAGTTCGATACGGTAGCCGCGCAGCTTCACCTGCAGATCGGCGCGCCCCAGGTATTCGATTTCGCCTTCCAGGTTGAGCCGCCCCAGATCGCCGGTGCGATAGAGGCGCTCCGGTTCCAGGGACAATGGATTGGACAGAAAACGTTCAGCAGTGAGCTGGGGGCGATTGGTATAGCCGCGCGCGACACCCACGCCGCCGATGTAGAGCTCGCCGATGGCGCCATCCGGCACCGGTTGCATTGCTTCGTCCAGCAAATAAATCGTGTAGGTGGGCAGCGCGCGACCTATGGTCACCGCCTTGTTGGGGGAAAGTTCCGCCCAGGTCGCCGAAGCGGTGGCCTCGGTCGGGCCGTAAGTGTTGATAAAACGCAGGCCCGGGCGCGACCAGCGATTGACCAGATGTGGCGGGCATGCCTCGCCGCCGACGTTGATGAAACGCAGCGTGGGAATATTCTTGTCGATCAGGGACAGCAGCGTGGGCACGGTGCACAGCACGGTCACTTGCTGCGCGTTGAGAAAATCCGCCAGGCGATCGCCCAGCGCAGCTTCCTTGTCCGCCGGACCGGCGATGAGGGTGGCGCCGGCGTTGAAAGTCGTCCAGATTTCCTCGATGGAAAAATCAAACGAGATGGACAGCCCCTGATACACGCGATCTTGCGGCACGATGTCGTAAACGTCGGTGGCAACCTGAATGAAGTTCACGGCACTGCGATGCTCGACCTCCACTCCCTTGGGTTTGCCGGTAGAACCCGAGGTATAGATGATGTAGCACAGCATGCGTTCAAGATTATCCGGAAGCTTGCTGTGTGGGCGCGTGGCAGGCAATGCACGCAGGCGGTCGGTTTCTTTATCAAGCAGCAGATACGCGCACGGCAGACCAGCCAATAACTGGGCATAACGCGAGTGGCTGAGCAGCAGGCTGAATGCGGCATCCTCCGCGATATAGGCAATGCGCTCGGCCGGGAAGCTGGCGTCCAGCGGCACATAGGCAGCGCCCAACTTGAGGATGGCAATGACCGAGACATAGGTTTGCAGCGAGCGGTCCAGCAGCACGCCGACCTTGTCGCCCGCCGCCACGCCCTCACTGTGCAGGCGCCAAGCCATACGGTTGGCCAGCCAGTCCAGCTCAAGATAGGTGTACTCAACCCCCTCACAGATCAGCGCTGTTCGATCCGGTGTGGCATCCGCCGTATTTTCAAATAATTGATGCAGGCCATCAATGCGCTGCTCATGGGGTTTCCCTGAAGAAGCATCGGATGCTGCCTGAAAAGCCTGCAAATTCATTTGTCACTACCTAAAGTTGGACTGGCACGGCTATTAACGTGCCAGTCCCGCTAAAGTTTACATGCCGATGTTAAATAACGGTTTCTGTGTCGCCGTGTATCCATACCGGCGTCCCTGCAGGGATGCGATCAAACAAATCTGCCACATCCGCATTGCTCATGCGGATACAGCCATGCGAGCCCGGCACGCCCATCGGCTGGTCATCCGGTGTGCCATGAATGTAGATATAACGGCGCATGGTATCCACGTTGCCCAGGCGGTTAAAACCCGGCTCCTTGCCGGATAGCCAGAGTATGCGAGTCAACATCCAGTCGCGTTCGGGGAATTGCGCGCCCAGTTCTGGCGTCCATATTTCTCTGGTCGGACGACGCCCGACGAATACCGAACCCAGTGGCAGATCCGCGCCGATTTTGGCTCGCACCACGTGCTCCCCGCGCGGGGTCTGGAAGCTGCCGGATTGTTCCCCTGCCCCATTGGCCGCAGTGGAAACCCGGTAGCGCTTGACCAATTGATCCGCATCATCCAGCAGATCGAGTGTTTGTCCAGCGATGGAAATTTCGATCTTCATGTCAGTTTGGCCACCTGGCGCCGTTCGGTGAAAAAATTCGACAACATTATCCCGCATTCCGCAGCCAGCAGGCCGCCGATCACCTCAGCGTGATGGTTGAGCCGGGTTTCTGCAAACAGATTCAGCACACTGCCAGCCGCACCGGTTTTGAGGTCTGCCGCACCGAAGACCACACGCGCCACGCGGGCGTGCATGATCGCTCCGGCACACATCGCACAGGGCTCCAGCGTGACATACAAAGTCACCCCGGGCAGACGGTAGTTGCCAAGATGCTGCGCCGCATCGCGCAGCGCCATCATCTCGGCATGGGCGGAGGGATCATGGCGTGAAATCGGCGCGTTAAAACCGCGTCCGACAATGACACCATCCAGCACAACTAATGCCCCTACCGGCACCTCGCCGGCATCCCATGCCTTGCGCGCCAGCTGCATAGCTTCGCGCATGTAAAATTCATCATCCATGGGCAAATGATAGCGTTTGCACGGGTAATCTGCCCATGGAAATTTTTGCAAAAAAACGAACGCATTAAGTGATTGTGTCTTTATACCCAGATGGAACTTTCTTCCTGGTCCGGCCTCGACTCAGTAGATAGCATTAATTCCGCCAGCCTTCTCAGGCATCGGTACCCGCAATTAATCTCCCGGAGCAAAGCCATGAACATCCGACAGATGCTGCCATTTTTTTGTTTTTTTATTTCATCTGCTCAAGCCGATCAGATAGTGCTTGATAATGGCGACCACATCAGTGGCAAGATCGTACGAATGGAAGCAAGCAAGCTGACGATCAAGACTTCATGGGGAGTGGCTAAAAAAGAAATTACCGTGTCATGGCCTGCTGTCACACAAATCGAATTGACGACGCCAGCGCATGTTGTATTGCAGAATGGAGAGTTCGATGGCACGGTCGGATCAGATGGCAAGAATGGCATGCAGATTGCAACTGGGCCGACGAAGGGTGAGAGATTGCGTCGCGATGATATTCTGGCCATTAATCCAACAAAAACTATCGACCCTGATGCCTTTAAATACTCGGGGCGACTGGATGCCGGGCTGGGCTTTGCACGGGGCAATACGGATACCAGCAATTACTATTTTAGCGGGCAGCTAAAATACGAAAACAGATTGAATTGAACCATACTCAAGGGTGATTTGCACCATGAAACGGGTGCTAATTCCATTGTTACTACCGAACGGAGCCGCCTTTCCGGAAAGTACGACCGTTTTCGCAGCAAGCGCATGTATCTCTATGCACAAGGCATACTCGAACAGGATAGGCTCGCCAACATCAATTTGCGTACCACGTTGGGCGCCGGATCAGGCTATCAGGTATATCGCGGCGAAAACTTGAATCTGGGGCTGGAAAGTGGCTTGAGTTTCATCCATACCCACTTCAATAATGCATCGGACGTTAATGAACCAGCGCTGCGCCTCGGCGTGGAATACGATCAGTATTTCTGGAACCGCGGCTTAAAAGTTGAAAATTCCAGTGAGGTATTTCTACCTCTGTCCAGTTACGCCGACATGCTGTTACGTAGCAAGACTGCTTTGCTGGTCCCCGTGGGGAAAAGCATTACCACCGGTCTTGCATTTACCGTTAACTGGGATCACCAGCCCGCAGCAGGCAAAAAATCCCTGGATAGCAGCCTGCAAGCCACGCTAGGTTATGGGTTCTGAATATCACGTACGCAACCGGGGCAGTCTTTAGGGTGTTGATATCTGCTTGTTGCGCCGCCAGAAACGGCTCATTAGCGGCTTGACACTGATGCCGTGGACGACAATGGAAAGTGTCACCACAATCAGCGTCAACTGGATCAAATCCAGCGCCAGCGGTTCAGGCAGCCCATGTTGTATGGCGTACATAAGGTAGTAAAGGGAACCGATGCCGCGTACCCCGAACCAACCTGTCATGCCACGTATCCGCCACGGAGTGCGCGTGCCTGCCAGACCGATGAGAACACTTAGCGGACGTGCCACCACAAACAGAAACAGCGCAAGACTTATTGCCCGCCAACTCCATGAGTTGTGAAACAGGGTGCCCCCAATCAGCAGGATAAGCATGACTTCCGAGAGCCGCTCCAGCTGCTCCTTGAATACCAGCGATCCTGCACTGACGGTTGGCGGTGCTTCAAGGTCAGGGTTTGGGTTCAAATCTGTACGCCTGATTTCCTGGAGAGACCGCGAGTCCCGGGAATATTTGGTGTTGTTGGCGAGCTTCAGTTCGGTCTGGCGCAACGCGACAGCGGCGAAAAATACAGCCAGAAAGCCCCACGCATGAACCAGCAAACTTAAACCGTACACCACACCAATCAAGCCAAGCCCTAGAAAATCATCCATCAGGTCGTGCTTGTGTAGCTCGCGCAGCTTCCATCCCAAACGTGCCAGCGCGACACCCGCAACCACGCCTATGACAACTCCGCTCAGCGTGGCCCATAGCATGTCGACCAAGATCCATTGCAAGCCGTAATCACCGATCTCATGCAGACCGAGTAATCCCATCCCCAACATTACAAACGGGAATGCGCTGCCGTCGTTCATGCCTGCCTCGCAGGTCAGGGTGAAGCGTAGCTGGTCGCGGTCACCGAGGTGGCGGCTTTGGACATCTGTCGCCAATACCGGATCGGTGGGCGCTACGATTGCGCCCAGCAATACTCCCGCACCCAATGGCAGGCCAAGGGCATAATAGGCGAAGGCGGCGACCATCCCTACGCTGATCGCCATGGACACAGTCGCCAGCAGAATCGGCGTGCGCCAACGGACGAGACTGAACGGCACCGGCATTTTGACACCGGCGGAAAATAGCGAGATCAGCACAACCACTTCGGTCAATATTTCCAGCAGCGCTGAATCCTTGAGTGGGTTGAAGTGTAAAACGCCCAGCACTGTCGGACCGACCAGGATGCCAACTGCCAGATAGATAATGGCGGGGGTGATTGGCAAGCGCTTGAGAATCGAAGAAGTCAGGCCCATGGCGAGCAACAGCCCACCTACGAGCAGAAACCAATATGCGTTAGTCATTCATTTGGCCGCTCATTGCATGTACGCTTTGATGTAACCTTGATCTCCAGAGGCATGAGGTAAATTTTCATCATTGATATGGGATAGTCTTATGCGTGAATGCTGCCTGCGCCAAGGCATCCTGGCCTTGTTTTTTAACCATGATCTTCTATGGTACTAGATCATCATATGGCGTTCCACAGCAGGCCGAACGGATTAGCCCCAAGATAACCAATTTTGTAGAGGGATACAAAATGCCACCGCATGTCGCTCCTGTTCCCGCTTCAAATTTTCATTACTATCGGCACACGCTGCCGATACGGATTATGCACTGGATCGGCGTAATTGCTTTTTTCCTGCTGCTCATGAGCGGCCTGCAAATTTTCAACGCTCATCCGGCGCTAAACTGGGGAAAATCCTCCTACACCGGACACCCTCCGATACTGGAAATGGGTGCAAAACAGACTGCACAAGGCACCATCATCGGCGTCACCACGATTTTTGGCCATGAATTCAACACCACCGGTGTGCTGGGTTGGTCCAGGGGCGCGGATGGGGAGTTGGCCGAGCGTGGATTTCCCGCCTGGATAACGCTGCCGGGTACCCAGTGGCTGGCCATGGCGCGGCGCTGGCATTTTTTCTTCGCCTGGGTGCTGGTTATCAATGGCGTGGCTTATCTGCTCTATACCCTGTTCAGTCGCCATCTGACGCATGATTTGGCACCAACCCGCCGCGATTGGCGCTCAATCAGGCAATCCATCAAAAATCATTTGCTGTTCCGCCACCCGCATGGCGAGGCCGCTCGACGTTACAACATCCTGCAAAAACTTGCATATCTGAGCGTGATTTTCGGACTGTTTCCTTTGATTATTTTGATGGGCTGGGCAATGTCGCCATGGTTGAATACCCTGATCCCGGGCTGGGTCGATATTTTTGGTGGGCGACAATCGGCACGTACCATCCATTTCGTGGTTGCCTGGGCACTCGTGGCATTCGTATTTGTCCACGTTTTCGAAGTCGTCATTAGCGGATTGTGGAATAACCTGCGTTCGATGATTACCGGATATTACCGTCTCGCCAGTAAGGAACAAAACCATGACCATGAATAAATCCAAGCGTCGGGCGTTTCTTCTGCGCGCGCTCACCGCGAGCAGTGTATTGCTGCTGTCCGGATGCGAGCGGCTGTCGCGCAGCGAATGGTTTCCCAAGGTGCTCGATAGTGCGGAAAAACTCACCCAGGCCACGCAACGCTTGATCACACCGCGCAAAGCCATGGCGCAGGAATTCACCCAGGCCGATCTGTCGCCGCAGTTTCGCAGCAACGGCACCTCAAACCCTGAAAACCCGCAGTATCAGGCTCTGGCGGCCAACAACTTTGCCGATTATCGTTTGCAAGTCGGTGGATTGGTGGCTCGCCCCATGTCGTTTTCGCTAGCCGAATTGCGCGGTCTGCCCAGTCGCACCCAGATTACCCGTCATGACTGCGTGGAAGGCTGGAGTGCTATAGGCAAATGGAAAGGTACCCCATTGAGCATTGTGCTCGATCAGGTACAGCCCAAACCCGAAGCGCGCTATGTAGTGTTTTACTGTGCCGACCCGATGGATGCGCAAGGCACGCGCTATTACGAGAGCATTGATATGGAGGACGCGCACCATCCGCAAACCATACTCGCCTATGAACTCAATGATCAGGCTTTGCCGATTGCCAACGGCGCACCGATCCGCGTGCGCATCGAGCGCCAGCTCGGCTACAAAATGGCGAAATACATTACGGGCATCCTGGTTGTCGACAGCTTCGCCAATATCGGCGACGGAAAAGGCGGATACTGGGAAGATCAAGGTTACGAGTGGTATGCCGGAATTTAACAAGTTTTGAAGAGTTGCTTATAGGCAATGGATTTATCTTATTGCTCTTCGTTTTCCATCTCCATTACGTATTTTCCATAGCGCGCAAGACCGTTTAACTTGGCGCGCTGGTAAAGTGCCTGTTGTGCGGCAAGCTTATTTTCCGCCCTGCCCGACCAGGCTTGAAGAACTGGCTGCTGCAAGGCGCGCCCGTAGGAAAAAGACAGTTGCCACGGCAGCCCGGTAAACTGAGCGTTCATTGCGTTCAGGTTAGCTGTCGCTTCCATTGGATTCAGCCCACCCGACAAGAAGTTTATGCTCGGCACTGCCGCGGGAACGGTACGCCGCAACGCCTTCACGGTTGCCGCCGCTACCTGTTCAGGGCTCGCCTGGGAGGGATGCAGTTTTCCGGGCAATATCATATTCGGTTTGAGCACAATGTATTCCAGCCTCACACGATGACGGTACAGGGCATGGAATACTGCATGCAGTACAGCTTCAGTTACCTCAAGGCAGCGCACCAGGCTATGATCTCCGTCGATGAGCACCTCCGGCTCGACAATAGGTACGAAGCCTTCTTCCTGACAAACGGCCGCGTAACGCGCCAACATCTCTGCATTGGCATCCATGCCAAGCTGGGTAGGGTTGTGCGCACTGATGGCATACACTTCGCGCCACTTGGCGAAACGCGCCCCCTGTCCCTTATATACCCTGAGGCGTTCTGCCAGACCGTCGAGACCCTGGGTAATCTCGTCCCCGGGCGAGCGAGCAAGAGGAATTTTGCCTTTGTCGACCTTGATACCAGGCACGATGTGTTGGCGTGATAAGACTTGAGATAATGGCGCGCCATCGTCAGCACGCTGCCCGAGCGTTTCCTCGAACAAAATGACTCCGCTGATAAACTCGCCGAGCCCGGGCGTAGTGAACATCAGCGAACGGTAGTCACGGCGGGTCTCTTCCGTGGATTCGGCGCCGACAGGCTTAAAGCGCTTGGCGATTGTAGGCAAACTCTCGTCTGCGGCAAGGATGCCCTTGCCCGGTTGTACCATAGCGGTGATGGTCGCTTGTAGCTCCTCTTCGATGCTCATGCTGTACCCAGAATTATTCTGACCGCAGTGCGATGACAGCTAGCCAGGAGATAACAGCCTCCTTGTCCGGTCATCGACTTGCCAATACGCTTGAATAAGCCGCCGATGGCATGCGCGGCTATACGATTTTTGGGCTTGCAACACGCAAAAACTCTGTTGCAAGGTCTTTTGATCGGTACAAAATGGGGATAAACCAATCATACTGAGGCTTATAGGGTTCACACAGAAGCAATCCCTTCTCTCGTTCGGCCCATTTCAGGAAATCTGTGATGATCTTGGCAGCTTCGCTTGCTTGTTTACTGCGAAATGAAGATATTTTGGTGTCGGATACAGGAAAAAGATTGGCAGACATTTACATACCCCTCCAGTAATGACAATTGGGAACGGCCAAGCGTGGTCACTGAGCCGAATAGTAAATGTAGACCATCTGTTCATACTCTGCCATGACAAAAACGCATTACTTTTATCTCGCTGAGATTGCGAGGCTTGCGTCAACGCAAGGTCACTAATTCCTCGGCGCTAGTAGGGTGTATCGCTACTGTATTATCAAAATCCGCTTTGGTCGCACCCATGCGAATCGCTACGGCAAAGCCCTGCATCATTTCATCCGCCCCGTCACCTATGATGTGGCAACCGATGATTTTTTCGTCTGCCCCAATGGTAATAAGCCGCATCGTGGTTTTGACCTTGCGTTGCGTGAAGGCATGGAACAGAGGTGTGAAGCGGGTCTGATATATTTTTACCGCATCGCCATGGAGTTCGCGTGCTTCGGTTTCGCTCATGCCGATAGTTGCAATGGGTGGATGGCTGAATATGACCGATGGAATATTTGTGTAATCGAGATGGCTGTCCGGTTTGCCGCCGAACAAACGGTCGCTGAGTCTGCGCCCCGCAGCGATGGCAACGGGTGTCAAGGCAATGCGCCCGCAGACGTCACCTACCGCATAGATGCCGGGCACCTGGGTATTCTGGTATTCATCGGCACGTACATATCCCTGTTTATCCAGGGCGATGCCGGCTGCTTCCAGATTCAGATTTTCCGTGTTCGCTGCGCGCCCAATAGCCCAGATCAGGGTATCGAAGCCAGGGATATGGCGTTCATTTTCACACTGTAACGAGAGTTTTCCGGATTCGCGCACGACTTCCATGATCTGAGTGCGCGGTAATATCTCGATACCATCTTCAAGCATCTCTTCCATCAGTGTTTCGCGCAGCATGGCATCAAACTGATCAAGAAAGTGTCCGCGCCTGAGCAGAAGGGAAACCTCACTGCCCAGGGCATTCAACACCCCCGCCAGCTCTACAGCAATATAACCGGCACCTACGATGGCTACCCGTTTTGGGCGTTGTTCCAGCTCGAAAAACCCATCTGATGTAATGCCGAATTCTGCGCCGGGAATTTCAGGCACAAGTGGCTTGCCACCTGTGGCAATCAAAATATGCTCGGAGGTATACCGCTCTCCTTCGACCTCTATGGTATGGGAATCAATAAAGCGGGCTGAGCCGTGAATAAGACCGACTTTGTTGTCTTCAAGGGAGGTATGGTAATGTTTGTTCAGATTCAGGATATAAGCATCGCGTGCTTGCTTGAGTTTTGACCAGTGAAACTCGAGCCCGGCCAGTGCGAATCCGTAATCTTCAGCGTGCTCCAGGGCATGGGCGAGCGTTGCGCCGTTCCACATGACTTTTTTCGGTACACATCCGACATTGACGCAAGTGCCGCCAAGTCGAGCCTTCTCTATTACAGCGCATTTTGCGCCATAGCGGGCGGCGCGGTTGGCTGCCGCAATGCCGCCGCTTCCTCCCCCAATCGCCAGAAAATCGAAATGTTTCTGCATGGCCTATTCCCAAGTCTGGCCGGTGTGTAGCCCGGGCTTTCGAAGCCCCTACTTTACACTACGCAACATTTCATTCAGCAGACTTGGCGATGGTGCGCCATCAACGATACGTATCTTACCCGAGGCTTCACGGAACATCATGACTGGAACGCCTGGCATACCGGTCTGTTTGAAGAGCTGGGCATTCAGTTGCAAACGTTTTGTGGATTGTGCCGATGGGACCGTTTCTGCGATGCCTCCGAACTTGGGCGCAGGGCCAAACTCGTCTTCATTTTTATGGAAAGCCGCCAATGGGTCTTTAGCTTCCAGAATAGCTGCCGCTTTACCCGCACTGCTTGGCATCAGTATGCCTACCGGAATCCAGCGCAACTGCAAGCCGTCCCGACCGATCGATGAGCGGGTCTCCTGGTAAAGTTTATGGCAATAAGGGCATTCTGGGTCAAAGAAGATATAAACCAGGCGCGGTCCATTCCCTTCTGCTATCCAAGTGGCGTCTTTGGCAGCACGCAGCGTTTTGTCGAGGGCTAGCTCGTGTGCTGATGCGCTGGTTTGCTGGGCGGTCGCCGCGATAGACTCGGGCGCCCCTGCCAGGGTTAGCACACTCAAAAAAAACATTCCTGCGAGTGACATCAAACCTTTTCTGATCTTGCTGTTTTCGTGCCATTCCAGCCGGAATGATGCATTGTTTTTCAAAAAGTTCTCCATAATAATAAAAATTGATACTGCCAACTGAAAAGATCGTAATGATCCTTTAGTAGGGATGTATTTTTAGTCGGGTGGCAGACTTGTTCCTTACAAAATTTCACCCGCCAGTGCAGCTCCGCAAGCCATCCTGACTAATGTGCGGCAGCGGCTTCTGCGGAGGGCGGCGTTGCCTTGGCCGGGCGGGCCAGCCAGATTAATCCGATAAGGGCAAGAAATAGCAGCGCGGAAATCCAGAACAATTGATCCGCCGCCAAGGTAAACGCTTGTTGATTGATGAGGTTGTCAATCTGGCCAAGCGCTTGTTGCTGGCTCATGCCTGAATCGGTTAATACCTTGATTGCAGCCTGGGTTGTCGGACTGGCGTAGTTGATGTGCTCGACCAGCGTCGCATGGTGCTCAATCGCCCGATTTTCCCATAGGCTCGTGAATACCGATGCGCCTATAGCTCCTGCTGTGATCCGTAAAAAATTCGACAAGCCCGAAGCGGCGGGGATTTTATCGGGGCTTAATCCGGAAAAAATCAGGGTCATCAGCGGAATAAAAAATGCTGCCATGGCGATGCCCTGGATCAGGGATGGCAACATGATGGTCACAAAATCGGTTTGCACGGTAAATTGGGAACGCATCCACAAAATCAGCGCGAAAATACTAAAGGCGACTGTGGCGAACAGGCGCGGGTCGTATTTGTGGACGTTTTTACCAACCCAGGGCGAAAACAATATCGCCAGCAAACCAACTGGTGCCAATACAGCGCCGGCAATGGTGGCGGTATAGCCCATGTCTTGCTGGAGCCAGAGCGGCATCAATACAACATTGCCAAAAAATACCCCATAACCCACGGCGAGTGCCAGGGTACCCGACCAGAAATTGCGGCGGCGCAACAAACTTAAATCGACAATGGGGTGAGCTTCGGTAAATTCCCAGATCAGAAAAAAACAGAATCCAACCGCCGCTACAATGGCGAGGATTACAATCTGGGTGGAGGCAAACCAGTCCAGTTCATTGCCTTTGTCCAGCATGATTTGCAAGGCGCCTACCCAGATGATCAGCGCAATCAATCCGACATAATCAATGGGTACCAGGCGAGTGGGTGTTTCCCGCTTCCGATATAGCATCCAGGTTACGCTTGCGGCGAGCAGGCCAACCGGAATGTTGATATAGAAAATCCAAGGCCAGGAAATATTATCGGTAATCCAGCCACCCAGCAGTGGCCCTATGACCGGTGCAATCAATGTTGTCATGGACCAGATCGCCAATGCAGAGCCGGCTTTTGCTTTTGGATAACTGGACAACAGCAAGGATTGCGACAGAGGAATCATCGGGCCCGCTACGGCACCCTGAATCACCCGAAATACAATCAGCATACCCAGACTGGTAGCCATACCGCACAACCATGATGCGGTAACGAATAACAGAATGCTGGAAACAAAAAGCCGCACGGCGCCGAAACGCTGGGCCAGAAAGCCGGTCAATGGCACCGCGATCGCATTGGCTACAGCAAACGAAGTGATGACCCAGGTACCCTGACTGGAACTCACCGCCAAATCGCCTGAAATTGCCGGAATCGACACATTGGCAATCGAGGTATCCAGCACATTCATGAAGGTAGCCAATGCCAGCGCAGTGCTTGCCAAAACCAGCATGCCGCCTTTAAGTGGCGCTGGGGCTGCATTGGACGCCTGCCCTGCGGCAGCTTCAGGCGTTGTCTGCGGTGAATTGCCAGCGTCGGACTGAGTTGTCATTTCGATTAAGCGTGTGGATCATTGCGCGTACCCGGGTGTGCTGATTTTTCACCCAGATTGTTTGAGATAATTTGGTTGATGAGTGTATCGGCAGCATGATCAAAGTCGCCATATACCGCGGTCTCCGCCACCATCCGCTTATAGGGGGAAGTCGCCAGCACGCCGCCGTCCTGATTCGAGATATCTACGGTCACTTCCATGGACAAGCCGACGCGCAGTGGGTGTGCGGTTACTCCTTTGGGATCAAGCGCGATCCTCACCGGGATGCGCTGCACCACCTTGATCCAGTTGCCCGTGGCGTTCTGCGCGGGCAACAAGGCGAACGCCGCGCCGGTGCCGGCCCCCATACCCAGTACATGACCGTGATAGACCACGCTGCTGCCGTATAAATCAGCGGTTAGGGTCACCGGCTGGCCAATACGCATCTTGCGCAGTTGGGTTTCCTTGAAATTCGCATCCACCCATACCTGGCTCAAGGGAATGAGTGTCATCAGCGGTGCACCCACTGCCACACGTTGTCCGAGTTGTACGTTGCGCTTGCCGACATAACCGTCCATAGGTGCCAGAATCGCGTCGCGCTTTAAATCCAGATAGGCCTGACGAACATTGGCCGCAGCTGCCAGAACCTTGGGGTGGTCACGCACAGTGGTACCCGCCGTCAGCACTTGATTGGAATGTAACTGTTCCTGTGCTGCGCTAAGTTGTGCGCCGGCTACTGCCACATGGCTGAGTGCATTCTGCTGCGCCGTCTGTGCGTGCTGTAGCTCCTCTTGTGATACCGCGCCGGTACCTACAAGTTTTTGCCGGCGTGCCAAATCGGTCTGTGTGCTGCTCAGATCGATTCGTGCCTGATTCAGTGCCGCACGATACTGATTTACCGCTGCCACCAGACTACCGTTTCCCGTATAGAGCGTACGAACCTCCCGCACGGTTTGAGCAAGCTGTGCTTCCGCCTCCTGTAAATGTAGTTGTGCATTGGTACCATCCAGTCTTGCCAGCGTCTCGCCTGCTTTAACGTAATCTGTTTCATTGGCACCTATCGCCACTACGGTGCCGGCAACCTGTGGGGTGATCTGCACAATATTGGCAGCAACATAAGCATCATCTGCATATTCATAATGACGCCCCAGGATGTACCAATGCACAGCGTAAGCGATAGCTGCCAACACACAGACAGCAGCCAGAATCAGCAACCATTTCTTGCGCTGTTGCGGTTTGCTCTGGGTATTCTGTGCTGTCACTGGTTCGGGTAGATTTTGTTCGCTCATCCTTGATTCCCCGGTGCTGTCCTGGTTTCTGTAGTGTTCGATAATTGCCTGGGCTCATCTGTAATGACATATCCTCCGCCAAGGGCACGCATCAGCCCTACATCGAGGTCATAAACGCGTGCCTGGAGATCAATCAGGATACGGTGTTGTTGCTGAACTGCGTTTTCTGCAGTGAGTACATTTAAATAATTGGTCAGACCACCTTGATAACGTGCCAGAGCCAAATCATATGCGCTGCTTACCGCTGACTGCGCTGCCATTTGCTCCTGTAATTGCGTTTGCAGCGCACGCCATGATGAGAGCTGATCAGCGACATCCCGCAGCGCATTCAACACTGCGGCATTGTAATTTTCGATCGCCACATCGGCACGCGCAGTGTTCCCTTGCAGTTTGGCGCGCAACAGACCTTCGTCAAAAATCGGCAGACTGAGTGCCGGTCCGACGCCGAACGTACGGCTGCCCGCGCTCAACCACTTCGACAAACCAAGAGACTCAAAACCGATAAAAGCACTCAGATTGATGTTGGGATAAAATTCTGCTCTCGTCTCTTGTATGCCCTGCAATTCACTCTCCACACGCCAGCGCGCCGCAACGACGTCAGCGCGGTGCCCCAGCAACTCGGCGGGGAGATGACCGGGCATCCTGGGTAAGGTCGCGGTGGGCAAGTGCGCGATCAGTGTGTCCGTTGCATTGGGCTCTGCACCCATCAAAGCCGCCAGACCATGACGGGCAAGCGCGACCTGCTCATCCAGCGCAGCCATATCACGGCGGATTTGTGGTACCTCGGCCTGAGCCTGGCGTTGTACCAATGTGGTATCCAGCCCCGCCGCAACCCGTTGTCTGACCAATTCTTGCGTTTGCTCGCGTTGCCTCAGCATCGCACGGTCCAGATCCTGCTGCGCCTGCAAGCGCGCCAGATTGAAGTATTGTTGCGCAACATTGGCTGCTACCAACACCCGTGCTGCTTGCGCATCCGCCTCTGCCGCTCGCGACTGGCCGATAGCTGCGTCCAGTGCCGCACGGTTTTTGCCAAACAGATCAAGTTGCCATTGACCCGTCACATTGGCAGAATTCATCGTCACCATACTGCCTCCGAGCGGAGGCGGATAAATGCTGTTTGCGCTAAGACGGTCCCGGGGTGTTTTAGCTTCGCCGCGTATCTGCGGATAGCGCGCGCTGTCGATTGCCGCTGCGGATGCCTGCGCCTCAACCACCCGGCTCTGAGCGACTTTAAGACTGGGATTGGCGGCAATCGCCTGGGTGATCAAGACATCCAACGTCGCATCGTCAAACACCTGCCACCAGCGTTGCTGCGGAAATACATCTGCGTAGGTGTTTTGCGGCTTGTCTGCGGCCAACGACCGAGGTTGGATCATTTGCGCCTGAGTATGAATTCCTGAAAAATCAGCGCAGCCAGATAATCCCAGCACCAGACTTAAGACCATACCAATGCCCGGTAGCACACGACGGGAATAGTATGCATGGGTCATGATTCACCACCTGAATCACAGCCATTCGCAGTAAAGCGGCGCAACAGTTGTTTGAATTGCTGGAATTCTGCTTCATTAAAACCACGCAGATGCTGGTTGAGTACCTTGACCAGATGTGCGGGAATACGTTGAGTAATCTCTCTACCAGCCTGAGTTAACTCAATATTGACTACGCGACGGTCTTCCAGGCTCCGTACCCGGCGCAGCAAGCCTTTGGTTTCCAGGCGGTCCAGCATCCGCGTCATCGCACCACTATCGGTATAACTTGCACGTGCACACGTCGCCACGCTATCGCAGCAGCCCTTGGCGACCAGCAATAACGGTCCCCATTGCATACCGGTGAGATCGAGTATCTGCATCTCGGCGTCA
>JANMKH010000299.1:0-7521 GCA_031371965.1 Sulfuriferula sp. | reverse complement strand
CAGGTGATGCAGTTTAAGCACATGCATGTAACCAACCGTCACCGGCCGGTCAAACGCCTCGCCGGTGCGACCATCACACAGCGTGATCTGACCGCTACGCGGCAGGTCCGCCAGTTCCAGCATGTCCTTGATCTCGGCTTCATTGGCACCGTCGAATACCGGTGTAGCAAAGGGCACGCCTCCGCGCAGGTTACGTGCCAGCTCGATGATTTCCTCGTCGCTAAAGCTGACAAGATCTTCCGACTTTCCCGTGACGTTGTAGATCTTGGTGAGGAACTTGCGCACGTCCGCCACTTTTTTCTGTGCCTGCAACATGTTGTCAATCTTTTTGCCGAGCCCTTTGGCGGCCCAGCCCAGATGGGTTTCCAGAATTTGTCCGACGTTCATACGCGATGGCACACCCAACGGGTTTAGCACGATATCCATCGGCGTACCATCCGCCATAAACGGCATGTCCTCGATCGGCACGATTTTGGAGACCACGCCCTTGTTACCGTGACGGCCGGCCATCTTATCGCCGGGTTGCAGGCGGCGTTTGACTGCCACATACACTTTCACCATCTTTTGCACGCCGGGCGGCAACTCGTCACCAGCGGTGAGCTTTTTCTTCTTCTCTTCAAACATCGCATCAAACTCGATGCGTTTTTGATCCAGACTGTCCTTGAGTGATTCCATCTGACGGCTGGCCTCATCGTCAGCCAGGCGAATATCGAACCAGTCATAACGATTCAGGCCATCCAGATAGTCCTGGGTAATCTTGCTGTCCTTGGCCAGTTTTTTAGGGCCGCCTTTGACCACTTTGTTTTTCAGCAGCCGCTGCAAGCGGGCGAATGCGTCCTCTTCGACGATGCGCATACGATCCGCCATATCCTTTTTATATTCGGACAATTGGCTGTCGATGATTTGCTTGGCGCGTGCATCGCGTTCGATACCTTCGCGTGTGAAGACTTGCACGTCGATCACCGTGCCCGCCATACCGGACGGTACGCGCAGCGAGGTGTCTTTAACGTCGGAGGCTTTTTCACCAAAAATCGCGCGCAGCAGCTTTTCTTCCGGCGTCAGTTGGGTTTCACCCTTCGGCGTAACCTTACCTGCCAGCACGTCGCCGGCTTCCACTTCGGCACCGATGTAGCAAATACCGGATTCGTCCAGACGCCCGAGCATACGCTCAGACAGATTGGAAATGTCACGGGTAATTTCTTCCGGCCCGAGTTTGGTGTCGCGCGCAACGACGGTCAGCTCTTCAATGTGAATGGAGGTATAGCGATCTTCTGCTACCACACGCTCCGAAATCAGGATCGAATCTTCGAAGTTGAAGCCGTTCCACGGCATGAATGCAACCAGCAGGTTTTGCCCTAACGCCAGTTCGCCCATGTCAGTCGAAGCGCCATCGGCAATGACATCGCCACGCGCAAGGATATCGCCCACCTTGACCAGCGGACGCTGGTTAATGTTGGTGTTCTGATTGGAACGCATGTATTTGATGAGCGTGTAGATATCCACACCTACTTCACCGGCGGTAGCTTCTTCGTCGCTGACACGCACCACGATCCGGCCCGCATCCACGTAATCCACTACACCACCACGTCGCGCTTGCACTGTAGTACCAGAGTCAACTGCGGCGGTACGCTCAATTCCAGTACCCACCAGTGATTTCTCGGCGCGCAGGCAGGGTACCGCCTGGCGTTGCATGTTCGAGCCCATCAATGCTCGGTTGGCATCGTCATGCTCAAGGAATGGAATCAGCGAAGCGGCCACAGAAACGATCTGTGACGGCGCCACGTCCATATACTGGATACGGTCCGGGCTAGCCAGCTCAAATTCATTCTTGTGCCGGCACGACACGATTTCACTGGTAAATTTACCGTTCTTGTCCAGTTCCGCGTTAGCCTGGGCAATGACATACTTGCTTTCCTCGATAGCAGACAGATACTCGATCAGATCGGTTACCTTGCTATTTTCCACCTTGCGATAAGGTGTTTCGAGAAAGCCGTATTTATTGGTTCGCGCAAACAACGCCAAAGAGTTGATCAGTCCGATGTTCGGACCTTCAGGGGTTTCAATCGGGCAAACGCGGCCATAGTGGGTCGGATGCACGTCGCGCACTTCGAAACCGGCACGCTCACGCGTCAATCCGCCAGGTCCCAGCGCTGAAACACGGCGCTTGTGGGTGATTTCTGACAATGGGTTTGTCTGGTCCATAAACTGGGACAACTGACTGGAACCGAAGAACTCTTTCACTGCCGCCGATACCGGCTTGGCATTGATCAGGTCATGCGGCATCAGGTTTTCCGATTCCGCTTGCGACAAACGCTCTTTCACTGCACGCTCGACGCGCACCAAACCGGCACGGAACTGGTTCTCAGCCAACTCGCCGACACTACGCACACGCCGGTTACCGAGGTGATCGATATCATCGATCTCGCCACGGCCGTTACGCAATTCGACCAGTATCTTGATCACAGCGACAATATCTTCGGTGCTCAGAATCCCGGCGCCTTCCAATTCGTCGCGGCCAACACGGCGGTTGAACTTCATCCGCCCGACAGCGGACAGATCATAGCGATCTTCATTGAAGAACAAACCTTTGAACAGCGCTTCCACCGCATCTTCGGTAGGCGGCTCGCCTGGACGCATCATGCGGTAGATGGCGACTCTCGCTGCATACTGGTCAGGGGTCTCGTCGGTACGCAGCGTACCGGAAATATAGGCACCCTGGTCCAGGTCATTGGTATAGATGGTGTTAATTTTGGTGATGCCTGCCGCATGCAGTTTTTCGAGTAACTCTTCGGTGATCTCGTCGTTGGCATTGGCAATAATTTCGCCGCTATCTTTGTCCACCACATTAACCGACAGCACCCGCCCAAGCACATACTCTTCCGGCACCGCGATTTTGGTCAGGCCGGCTTCTTGCATCATGCGAATATGTTTGACGGTGATGCGCTTGTCTTTGGGGACAATCACTGCATTCTTTTTGTCCACAATGTCGAAACGCGCAATCTCGCCGCGCAGGCGATCCGGCACCAGTTCGAACTGCACGCCCTTCTTGGCAAAGTGAAAGGTATCAGTGGTAAAGAATTCCGCCAGTATCTGCTCGTTGTTGTAACCCAGCGCTTTGAGCAGCGTGGTCACGGGCATCTTGCGACGGCGGTCAATACGGAAATACAGGTAATCCTTGGCATCAAATTCGTAATCCAGCCAGGAGCCGCGATATGGAATTATCCGTGCCGAGAACAGCAGTTTTCCGGAGCTATGCGTCTTGCCACGGTCATGCTCAAAAAATACACCCGGCGAACGGTGCAACTGCGACACAATCACGCGATCGGTGCCGTTGATAATGAATGAGCCGGTAGGCGTCATGAGCGGAATCTCGCCCATGTACACTTCTTGCTCCTTGACCTCTTTCACTGTCGGCTTGGACGCCTCACGATCCATGATGGTCAGGCGCACCTTGGCCCGCAACGGCGCAGCGTAAGTCAAACCACGCTGCTGGCATTCCACCATGTCAAATGGCGGCTCACCCAGCACATAGCTGACGAAATCAAGCTTGGCGTTACCGGAATGACTGGAAATGGGGAAAATAGAAGTGAATGCGGCCTGCAAACCCTCATTGGCTCTACTGTCAGCCTTGACATCGGCTTGCAGAAAAGCTCTGAAGGAATCAATTTGGGTGGCCAGCAAAAAAGGCACCTGGAGGATGCTTGCGCGCTTCGCGAAACTTTTCCGGATGCGTTTTTTCTCGGTGAATGAGTAACTCATGGATTCTCCTAGAGGGCCCTGCGCAGAAAACAAAAGACAAAAGACAACACACGACTAATCTGCCTTGATGTTGAGCCTCTGTCTTGTGCATTCTGCATCGACCGGGAATACCCGGCCAATGACAGAAATTTTGTTGCTTGGTGCGTAATTACTTGACTTCGCAAGTCGCGCCAGCTTCCACCAGTTGCTTCTGGACGGCCTCGGCTTCTGCCTTGGAAACGCCTTCTTTAACGGCCTTGGGAGCGCCGTCAACCAGATCTTTAGCTTCTTTCAGACCCAAGCCGGTAATGGTGCGCACCACTTTAATGGTGTTCACTTTGTTTTCGCCAGCGCCGGTCAGAATCACATCAAACTCGGTTTTTTCTTCAGCGGCAGCTGCAGCGGCAGGCGCAGCAGCAACGGCCACTGCAGCAGCGGCAGCAGACACGCCAAATTTCTCTTCCATTTCCTTGATCAGTTCGGACAGATCAAGCACAGTCATGCCAGCGATGGCATCCAGAATGTCAGCTTTAGATAAAGCCATAATATTTCTCCTGATTGAAAAGTTTTAAATTGGTTCATTACGGCGCCATAATGCGCCGCCAGTAGCTCAAGCTGTTTGCTTGTCGCGTACCGCAGCCAAGCCACGCACAAACTTGGTCGGAACCTCGTTGAGCGTACGCACAAACTGGGTAATCGGTGCCTGCATGGTGCCCATCAGTTTCGCCAGCAACTCGTCGCGGCTTGGCATGTTGGCCAGGTTCGAGACATCTTTGGCAGACATCACGTAATTGGCCATCGCACCCGCCTTGACAACGATCTTGTCGTTAGCTTTGGCAAAATCCGAAAGCACTTTTGCAGCGGCTACCGGGTCTTTGGAAATCCCGTATGCCAACGGCCCGACCAGATGGTCAGTCAAGCCTGCAAACGGTGTTCCAGCAACCGCACGACGCGCCAAGGTGTTTTTCAACACCCTCAAATACACGCCATTAGCTCTAGCCTTGGCACGCAAAGCAGTCATGCCCACAACACCGATCCCCCGGTATTCAGCCACGACCACCGTCTGGGCATTTGCCAGTTCGGCACCCAGTTCGGCTACCACTGCCTTCTTTTCCTCTAGATTCAGACTCAAGGTCTTACCTCCTTCAATAAACACCGGCCGTTATCGGGGGAGAAACCCCAACAAAGCCGAGAGTCGGCGACCTTTCATCAGGAGAAACAACTACAAACAAACGCTTTTCCTGTATCGGGGCACGCCATCTGCGTTGGGATCAGGACTTAAACAACCACCCTGAAAATTAAATCGGGTACATTCGACAAAAAAAATCTATTGTCGTTTACACCACAACCCCAACGGTCTTTGACAACCTGCCGGCACTTGCGCACCAACAGCCCAAAGTTCTGCCCGGGACGCTGATCGCGTCCCGGGCTATTAACAATTATTGCGCCGCCAGACTGGCATGATCTATCCGTACGCCAACACCCATGGTGCTGGATACAGAAATTTTCTTCATGTACACACCCTTGGCATTGGCAGGACGCGCTTTCGACAGCGCATCCACAAGCGCGGTCAGATTTTCACGCAGCGCTTCCACTTCGAACGAGGCACGTCCGATGGTGCATTGCACAATGCCGCCCTTGTCGGTACGGTATTGCACCTGACCGGCACGCGCATTTTTCACCGCACCTGCCACGTCGGGGGTCACGGTGCCGACTTTTGGGTTAGGCATCAAACCGCGCGGCCCCAGCACCTGGCCCAACTGGCCCACTACGCGCATGGCGTCGGGGCTGGCGATCACCACGTCAAAATCCATGCGGCCAGCTTTGATCTCGGCAGCCAGATCATCGAAACCAACGATATCAGCACCTGCCTCCAATGCGGCCTTGGCGGCCTCGCCCTGAGCAAATACTGCAACACGCACGGTTTTACCGGTACCACGGGGCAACACCACGGAGCCACGGACCAATTGGTCGGATTTACGCGCATCCACACCAAGGTTGATGGCCACGTCCACGGATTCGTCAAATTTGGCTGTGGCGGTTTCTTTTACCAGACCCAAGGCGTCGTTTACCGGGTAAGTTTTGGTACGGTCAATTTTTGCCTGGATTGCTTGTTGGCGTTTGGACAACTTGGCCATTTATACGCCCTCCACTTCAATACCCATGCTGCGGGCGCTACCTGCAATAATACGCACTGCTGCATCCAAATCAGCAGCAGTCAGATCCGGCATTTTAGCCTTGGCAATATCCTCTGCCTGGGCGCGCGTCAGCTTGCCCACTTTATCCGTATGCGGCTTTGGACTACCCTTTTGTACGCCTGCCGCCTTTTTGATCAGGATAGTGGCGGGCGGCGTTTTCATCACGAAGGTGAAGCTTTTGTCCGCAAAGGCGGTAATCACCACGGGAATCGGCAAGCCTGGCTCCATACCCTGAGTCTGGGCATTGAATGCCTTGCAGAATTCCATGATGTTCAAACCGCGCTGACCCAGCGCCGGGCCGATGGGCGGACTGGGGTTTGCTTTACCCGCAGGGACTTGCAGCTTGACGTAGCCAACGATTTTTTTTGCCACTTGGCGCACTCCTAAAAATGGGTATTAGCGGATAACAAACGACTGTTTGCACCCTCCCCGTTGCACAAAAACCTGGCAGTACATACTGCCATTACTCAAAACCTCAGGCTTTTTCCACCTGACTGAAATCCAGTTCAACCGGCGTAGCGCGGCCAAAGATCAGCACCGACACACGCAACTTGCTTTTGTCGTAATTGACATCTTCCACATTGCCATGAAAGTCATTGAACGGGCCTTCGGTCACCCGTACCGCCTCACCCACCTCGAATAGCACTTTGGGACGCGGCTTCTCCACACCTTCCTGTATCTGGTGCAGGATCGCCTCAACCTCTTTTTCGGTAATAGGCGTAGGTTTCATCGCAGAACCGCCCACAAACCCGGTAACCTTGGACGTATTCTTGATCAAGTGCCAGGTTTCGTCGTTCATTTCCATTTGCACCAGGACATAGCCCGGAAAAAACTTGCGCTCGGAAATGGACTTCTGGCCCGCCTTCATCTCGATGACCTCTTCCACCGGCACCAGAATCTCGCCAAATTTATCCTGCATTCCGGCACGCTCGATGCGCTCCTTGAGATTGCGCTGAACGCTTTTCTCAAACCCGGAATAAGCGTGCACTACATACCAGCGCATACTCATGTGCTCTGCCCCATCAGCAATTTCACCGCCCATAATAGACCTGCATCTACCAACCACAGGAAAAGCGCCATCACCACAACGAATGCAAATACAATTCCTGTGGTCTGAATGGTTTCCTTACGCGTCGGCCAGACCACCTTGCGTGCCTCGACCATTGACTCCTGGCTGAACGCGAAGAACTGCCGCCCTGCCTGGGTAAACCAGAAAATCGCAATCGCCACTGCAAATCCCGCCAGAATGGCGCCCAAGCGAACCACTGCTGGACTGTCAGCTAAATAATAAAAGCCGGCAATGCCTGCGATAACCATCAGCACGGCAGCCAGCAACTTGATTTTGTCGGTCATATGAACCTTGTGAGACTCACCAACATCTGTGAGATGGTCACGCTCCCGTTATATAGTGGCAGGCCAGGAGGGCCTCGAACCCCCAACCTTCGGTTTTGGAGACCGACACTCTGCCAATTGAGCTACTGGCCTAGAATCCAGCCAGTGACCGGCAGCGAACAGCACGGAACCCGCACCGACCACCAGTCACCGGACAATTACTTTACTCGACGATTTTCGCGACCACCCCGGC
>JANMKH010000295.1:0-1683 GCA_031371965.1 Sulfuriferula sp. | reverse complement strand
GGCGGACCTGGTCGAGTTATGTCTGGAAAAACACCCGGGCGAGAACAGCGTTGTGCCAATGAATCGGCTCGATGATGGCTGGTTTCAGCTCGAATTGCCCCCGCCACAGGCAAGGCCGGGAATGCTATATCGCTATCGTATCGATGGCGGGTTAAACGTGCCTGACCCGGCCTCGCGCGCAAATCCCCAAGACGTTCATGGTCCTAGCCGGATAGTCGATGCTGCGGCCTTCGAGTGGCAGGACCGGAATTGGCATGGGCGCCCATGGCACTCGGCAGTTATCTACGAAATACATGTGGGATGTTTCACCCGGGAAGGTAGCTTCACCGCTGCAATACAGCATCTGGATTACCTCGCAGCATTAGGCGTCAGCGCTATCGAGCTGATGCCGGTGGCGGATTTTCCGGGGCGTCGCAACTGGGGTTACGATGGTGTGCTGCCCTTTGCGCCGGACAGCAGTTACGGTACGCCGGACGAGCTCAAGACACTGATCCAGGCGGCCCATGCAAAGGGGTTGATGGTGCTGCTCGACGTGGTGTACAACCACTTCGGACCGGATGGCAATTATCTGCATGCCTATGCACCGCAATTCTTTAGCGACCGCCACCACACCCCGTGGGGAGCAGCGATCAATTTTGATGGGGACGGCAGTCGCGTGGTGCGTGATTTTTTCATCCACAACGCGCTCTACTGGCTGGAAGAATATCACTTTGACGGCTTGCGGCTGGATGCGGTGCACGCCATTGTCGACGATACCCGCCCAGACATTCTGAAAGAACTGGCGGCAGCCATACACGCTGGGCCGGGACGTACCAGGCAGGTGCATCTCATTCTGGAAAACGATGCCAATGCAGCGCGCTATCTCCAGCAAGGCGCCATTACCGCACAGTGGAACGACGATATTCACCATGCCCTGCATATTCTGCTGACCGGCGAACGCGACGGTTACTATGCCGATTATGCCGATCAACCAACGCGCCATCTGGCGCGCTGCCTGGCTGAGGGTTTCGCTTTCCAAGGTGAGCCGTCGCCCTTCCGCGAAGGTCAGCTGCGCGGAGAGTCGAGTAGACACCTGACGCCCGGCGCGTTTATCAATTTCAGCCAGACACATGACCAGGTGGGGAATCGCGCATACGGCGAGCGCATTGCCATGCTTGCGCAACCCAAGCCGTTGCAAGTCGCGCTAGCGGTGCTACTGCTGGCGCCATCGCCGCCCATGCTGTTCATGGGCGAGGAGTTTGCAGCTGCCACACCGTTCCAGTTTTTCTGCGATTTTCAGGGTGATCTGGCCAATGCCGTCACTGAAGGCAGACGGCGCGAATTCGCCGGTTTCCGCGAATTCGCCGACCGCGCAGCACGTGCGCGGATTCCTGACCCCAACGATCCGCTTACATTTGAACGCAGCAAGCTCGACTGGGAGAGTCTGGATGCGCCGCAACACAAGGCGTGGCTTGAGCATTACCGCAGTCTGCTGGGGCTGCGGCGCGACCATGTTGTACCGCGTTTGCCGGGTATGGGCGCTGGTGCCGAATTCGAATTGGTCGGGGTGTCGGGTCTGACCGTGCGCTGGCGTCTGGGTGATGGCACCGGACTGACCTTGCTGGCCAATCTGGGCGGCGCTTTAGTTGAAGGGGTGCTGCATTTTGCCGGCACGCCGTTATATCTCAGCCAGCCTGATTTGCC
>JANMKH010000279.1:0-4486 GCA_031371965.1 Sulfuriferula sp. | reverse complement strand
GCAGGCTCTCGCCTGCCCTCTACTCTACCTGTTCTTCCTCTAATCCCTTAATATGATATATTCTTTTGATATATCCCATCAGGAGGTCGTCATGGATACTGCAAAGATTTTCTGGTCGGGCCGCTCGCAAGCAGTGCGGCTCCCCAAAGATTTCCGCTTCGATGTCGAGAAAGTCCGCATCCGCCGACACGGCAATGCCGTCATCCTTGAGCCGGTAATGGAAGACTGGGCGTGGCTAGACGCGGTTACCGGCAAGCTCGACGAGGATTTCGCGGGCTGTGCCGGTGAACAGCCCGAGCAACAAGCGCGCCCAGCCCTCGACAGGCTATTCAAATGACGCGCTATTTGCTTGACACAAATACCGTCATCGCCTTATTGAACGATGCGGAGTCACCGCTTGCCCGTCGGGTGCGGCAACACAAGCCAGCGGACATCTGCATCTCGTCCATCGTTGCGCATGAGCTGTTCTATGGTGCGTTCAAGAGCCAACGCGCGGAGCACAACGTTGTTTTAGTCGACAGCCTGCAATTTGAAGTGCTGGAATTCGATAAGGAAGATGCTCGGCAGGCAGGGCAAGTCCGGGCTTATTTAGCATTAAAAGGCACACCCATCGGGCCTTACGATGTCTTGATTGCGGGACAAGCCCAAGCACGCAACATGACGCTGGTCACGGGCAACACAGACGAGTTCCAGCGTGTTGAGGGACTGGCTAGCGAAGATTGGGGAGGCAATTAGCCGGGAATCTAAAGTGCATAACCCCCGCACGACTAAAGCTGGGGATTCATTATTGCTGAATGGTGGGTGATAATAGCCTATCTACAATACTTTCGAGACCATGATGCCAGCAATCAGCATGTTCTACGGTCTGGTCATTTACCTGTATTTCTTTGATGACGAACGACATAAGCTTCCACACATTCACGCAAAGCACCAAGGGCAGGACGCCTCTTTTGCTATCCTGGATGGCGCGCTGCTTGCGGGTTAGATACCTACCAATAAAGCCCGACTGGTTCAGGCATGGATTGAAATCCATCGTGAAGCACTTCTCGCTGACTGGGCATTGGCAGTCAACGGCGAAACCCCTTTTCCCATCGAGCCGCTACGATAAGAGGCAGATTTCATGGAAACGATAACTTATGTACATCCTCGTGAGGATTTTCATCTTGAGCTGACTTTTAACACGGGAGAAACGGGTGTGTTCGATATGCGCCCCTACCTTGAAAAGGGGGTTTTCCGGCAGCTTCGGGAGATCGCGCTGTTCAAGCAAGCCTATGTCGCATTTGATACGGTGTGCTGGCCTGGAAACCTTGATATCGCGCCAGAAACGCTATATGACCGCTCCCGTAAACTCGCCGGATTCAATGGGTAGCGAACATGGTGGTAAAGTCAGCAGGATGGTTGAGCGCAACGGTGCGTGAATCATGGTAGGTTAACTGAACTTATGCCAAACTTATGCCAAAAGTTCTTGAAAAGTTTGGATTTAGATTCTTCTTTTTCAGCAGGGAGGATCGGGAGCCACCCCATATCCATGTTGAGCATGGCGACAAAGTGGCAAAATATTGGTTGAACCCCGTTGAGCTGGCTAGTTCAGAGGGATTCCGCGCCCATGAGCTGACAAGAGTCAGGGCGTTGGTAATCGAACATCGCAACCTGTTTCTGGAGAAATGGCATGAGCACCTTAGCCGTTAAAATGGATTCCCACGCAGTGGATGTGACCGTTGACAACAATGCGCTGCATTTCGTGCTGGCGGATGGCCGGGAAATTTCTGCTCCGCTTGAATGGTTCCCGAGACTAAGAGACGCAAGCGAGGCTCAAAGAAAGAAATGGCGCTTTATCGGTAAAGGTATTGGGGTCCACTGGCCGGATATAGACGAAGATATCGCAGTCAGCACGCTAATGAAAAACCAGTAGGTTTCGCAGCCTGCCGGAGCGTCAGCATCAAAGGGGTCAGTCTGACCCCTTTGATATTTGATACTGTTGACATAGGCTTATATCAAAACCCATCCCGGCGCACTACTCCACATCAATCGGCAGTTTTACATCCAGCACAGACGCCACCGGTTTGCCAGCCTGGATTGCCGGGAAGAAGCGCCAGGTTTTGAGGGTGTTCAAAAAACCCTGATTGATACGCGGGTTGGGGGTGGGTTGGATCAGTTCGACCGTCGCGCTGCCGTCGGGATTGATGTGGAAGCGTGCCACCAGCACGGTGTGGATGGTTTCATCGCGCAGGTCTTCCGGCAGTTTCGGTTTGGGTTGGTACAGCGCGCGCGCGCCCATTTGCTGGGTGCCGGCCGGGCCGATGCTGGGACTGGGTTCTGGCTTGGGCGCCGGCGGAACAGGGGCAGGCTCGGCATGGGTTGGCGGTGGCAAGGGTGCGGGTGGCGTGGGTAATGCCACTTTTGGCGCGGACGGCGGCGTTTGCACCGGTTGCGGGGTGGGCCGCACAGCGACAGGACGTGCCACTTTCTCCGCTTTAACCACCGGCTTGGGCTGCAGTTTGGGTGGGGCTGGAGGCGGCGGCAGCTCGATGATGCGTGCGTCAATCGGAGCAGGAGGGATGCTCGCCACCTTGGCAGGCGCTGCGAAAAAAAATCCGAACCCCCACAGCATCAGCGCCCACAGCACTAGCGCCAGGGGCAGCGGCCACCACGGGTTGATTGGCCGGACCGGCGGGTCAATAGCAGCGGCGCTATTCATGTGCCACGGCAATCAGGAAATGCTGCGCGCCGGCTGCGCGTGCCTGCAGCATGGCCTGCACCACCACGCCTTGCGGGGCTTGGCTGTCCGCCGATACCACGATGTTTTCCTCGCTGCTGCGCATCAGCGGCTTCAAGGTGGCGGCAAGGGTGGACAGGCTGACCGGCGCGCGGTTGATGAAGAGTTTGCCGTCGGCGGTCACTGACAGCGTCACCGGCGTTTCAGTATTCAGGCGCTCGGCCCTGCCCTGCGGCAGGTTGACCTTGAGCGAATTGAGGCTCTGCATGGACAGGGACGCCAGCATGAACGTCGCCAGCAGAAAAAACATCACGTCGATCATCGGGATGATTTCGATGCGCCCCTTGCGCTGCACCCTGGCTTTGCGCAGCTTCATGGCCGTGCTCCTGCTGGGCCATGATCTTCCTGGTCCAGGCGGATGTGGTCGATCAGGCGCGTGCCGAGGCGTTCCATTTCATCCATGGTTTGCGCCTGCAGGCGCGAGAAATAGTTGAAGCCGAACAGCGAAATCAGCGCGATGAGCAAGCCGATGGCCGTAGCAATCAGCGCCTGCGCCACGCCGCCGGTCACGCCGGTGGGGTTGACCAGGCCAGCGCCGCCGATCAGCTGGAAAGCGTGCATCATGCCGCCGATGGTGCCCATCAGCCCGAGCAGCGGCGCTGCGGTGACGATGGTTTCCAGCACCCACAGGCGGCGCGACAGCGCGGTTTCGATGAGCTGCGCCTCGTCGGCGGCACGCGATTCTGTCCACCAAGCCGGACGGCTGCGGTTGGCCAGCACCACGCTGAAAAAGCGCCGGAAATAATTGCGCTGGTTGAGCGCAGTCAGCTTGTGTTCCAGTGTCTCCCAGGCGAATCCGTAGGTTTCCACCAGGTCGAGCAGTTCACCGGAGAGGCGCGCGTAGCGCCAGTACAGCACGGCTTTTTCGAGCATGATGGCGAGTGCCAGCACGGCCAGCAGTGACAACGGAAAAATCATGACGCCACCGAGTTTGATGGCGATCCAGCTTTCGTGTAAATCTTGCATGGTATATCTCCAATATGGGGCAACAAAGCCGCCCCGGTTTAATCCTGGAAAAGCAATTGGTCCACGAAAAGCACGAAAACATTAAAGCAAGACGCTAAGCTACATATCCGTTACTTAACGGGGAAATGGCTTAATCCAATACGTTGTTTCTTTTCGTGTATTTCGTGGACAAATCACTATTTTTCTTAATCAAAAAAACTTGTCGAGGCTGAAGTAAACCGCACGGCGCGGACCATACTGCGGCGCACCCACGCCGATGCCGCTGCCGTCGCGGATCTGGTAGCTTTGGTCGAACAGGTTGAGGATGCTCACGCGGCCTTCGAGTTTGCCCAGTTGCGCTGTATTGAAGGTATGCGCGGCAGCAACGTTGACCTGGACATACGCGGGCAAATGCCCGGTGTTGGCAAAGCCGTTGCGCAGGCCACTGCCATAGATCGCATCGGCGCTGTAGGTGGTGTCGCGCCAGCGATACGCGGTGCCGAGCGAGGCGGTGATGCGCTGGTCGTGATCCAGATGCACCCAGTTGTTGGCGATGTAGGCCAGCTCAGCCGCATCGAAATTGTACTGAGCCGAGTTGATGCCCGTTCCCAGTGCGGTGGAGTGCGCGAGATTGAGATACGCCGAGAAATTATCCTTGCGGTAATTGGCGGTCAGCTCCGCGCCGTATATCTTGCCCTGGCTGTAATTGAACGGGGTATACAGCAGCGCCGAGCCGAACTGGCCTTCGTCCAGCATGTTTTTCAC
>JANMKH010000246.1:0-3840 GCA_031371965.1 Sulfuriferula sp. | reverse complement strand
GAAGGCCTGAAAAAAGTTTATTTGCATGTATTTCTGGATGGTCGCGACACGCCTCCAAAGAGCGCAGAAGTCAATCTGCAACGCTTGCAGGCCAAAATCGAACAACTGCGAGTCGGGCGCGTGGCCTCCATGGTCGGGCGTTATTTTGCTATGGATCGCGACCGCCGCTGGCAGCGAGTTAAAGCCGCCTATGATCTGATTACTCAGGGGCGCGCCGAATACACGGCGCCGGATACATTAACCGGACTGGCGCAAGCCTACGCGCGTGGGGAAAGTGACGAATTCATCAAGGCCACGGCGATTGTGGGGCCGGGTGAGAAACCGGTGCGTATCGAGGATGGCGATGCCGTGGTATTCATGAATTTCCGCTCGGATCGTGCCCGGCAGATTTCGCGCACTTTTATCGAACCTGATTTCAATGAATTTGAGCGCGAGTATCAGCCCAGGCTCGGTGCATTTTGTACGTTGACCGGCTATAGCGACGAATTCAACGTGTCGGTGGCATTTCCACCGGAGCGCATCCGTAACGGATTCGGTGAGTACATCTCAAAAACCGGCTTGACGCAGCTGCGTATTGCCGAGACGGAAAAATATCCGCATGTGACGTTCTTTTTCAATGGTGGTGAAGAAACGGTCTACGCAGGTGAGGAGCGCATTCTGATTCCTTCGCCGGATGTTGCCACCTATGACATGAAGCCGGAAATGAGTGCTTACGAACTCACCGACAAACTGGTGGGCGCAATTGAAGCGCGCAAGTTCAACGCCATCATCTGCAATTATGCCAATGCAGACATGGTCGGCCACACGGGAAACTTGCCTGCTGCTGTGCGGGCGATTGAAGTGCTGGATGAATGCCTCGGACGCGTCATACCCGCAATGTTGCAGACAGGCGGAGAGATCATTATTACTGCCGACCATGGTAATGCAGAGATGATGCTGGATGAACAAACCACTCAGGCGCACACCGCGCACACTACCAATTTGGTGCCACTGCTTTATGTGGGCAAGCGTCGTGTTCATCTGGCAGAAAATGGTGCGCTGGAAGATGTGAGCCCTACGCTGCTTAAATTGATGGGCTTGCCCCAGCCGTCTGAAATGTCCGGAAGATCGCTGATCGAGTTCGAGTGAAACACCCCCCCAGACTACTCCTGTTGCTGGTTTTGCTGTGCGGCGTAAGTAATGCTGTCGCAGCGTCCAAGGAAGATCTGGCCAATCTGCGCCAACATCTCGAAGCGTTGCGCCGCGACAACAAAAATGCGCAGGCCAATCGTAGCCAGGCTGCTGATGCATTGCGGCAATCGGAACGGGCCATTAGCGACACAAATCGAAAAGTTTATCAACTTGATCGTGAACAAGAGGGCGTGACGCAGAGTCTGGCACAGCTTCGAGCGGAGAGCGATGCCACAAAACTATCTGTTACCCATCATCAACAACAGTTGGCGCAGCTGCTCAATCAGCAGTATATGAGTGGTCGGGACGACACTGCCAAGCTGCTGATGAATGGTCAGGATCCCAACCAGTTGGCACGTAACCTGAGCTACTACGCCTACCTTGCACAGGCGCGCTCAATCCTGATTGCGAACTTGCAGGCCGGACTGGCGCGCCTCGATAATCTCGCCCAGTCACAGCAGCAAAAACAGTCGCAACTGGACAGTATTCGCCAGCAGCGGCTGGCCCAGCGTCAGCAACTTGAAACTCAGCGAGAGGAAAAGCGCCGGGTAATTGATAAGCTGGGTATGCAGATACAAAGCCAGCGCAAGGAAATTGCAACGCTGGAGCGAAACGAAAAGCATCTGACTCAAGTGATAGAAGCGCTCGCTAAAGCAGCCGCCCAAAGAGCCGCAAAGAAAGCGGCACAGGAAAAAGCAGCGGCAGCACGCAAAAGGTATCATAAGCCGACGCGAAAAGGCGAACCGGAAGCGCCTCGATCCAGGCCGGAAACCCCGCTGCCGGAAACGGCAATAACCGGAACTCCTTTCGGCCGACTGAAAGGGCATCTCGAGTTACCGGTTCATGGGGAACTTGTTCACCGTTTTGGTACTCCACGTGAACGGGGCGGATCGTTGTGGAAGGGTTTGTTCTTCAAAGCTAACACTGGTCAGCCGGTGCACGTGGTGGCTGCGGGTCGGGTGGTGTTTGCTGATTGGATGCGTGGATTCGGTAATCTGATCATCGTTGATCACGGTAGCGGTTATATGAGTCTGTACAGTAATAATGAAACATTGTATAAGCAGGTGGGCGACGCGGTGAGTGCAGGTGAAACCATTGCTGCCGTGGGCAATAGTGGAGGCGACCCCGATGCGGGGTTATATTTTGAATTACGCTATCAGAGTCGGGCATTTGACCCGATGAGCTGGATGGCAGGTAAATGAGGGAACTGGCAATGCGCAGCAAACTGCAAAAAATTGGTCTGGTCAGTGCGGGAGTCCTGCTGGGTGCGGCACTCACCCTCAATTATTCCGCCGTGGCGGATCGTGAAGCCACGCAGGCGTTGCCATTGGACGAACTGCGTACCTTTGCCGAAGTATACGGCAAGATCAAAAGCGATTATGTCGAGCCGGTGGATGACAAAACTCTCATCAATTCCGCCATCAATGGCATGCTGTCCGGGTTGGATCCGCACTCGGCGTATATGAATGCCGATGAATTCAAGGATTTGCAAGTTGGTACCCAGGGCGAATTCGGTGGTTTGGGCATAGAAGTCGGTATGGAAGATGGCTTTGTCAAAGTTGTTTCGCCGATTGATGATACCCCTGCCTTCAAGGCCGGTCTGAAACCGGGTGATCTGATCATCAAACTGGACGACGCACCCGTGAAGGGCATGACCATCAATGATGCGGTCAAGCGCATGCGCGGCAAGCCCGGCACGCCGATTGTGTTGACCATACTGCGCAAAGGCGTGGCCAAACCGTTTGCCGTCACCCTGATACGTGCTGTTATTAAAGTGAAAAGCGTAAAATACAAGCTGGCTGAGTCGGGCTACGGTTATATCCGCATTACCCAGTTCCAGGAGCGTACCGGAGAGGATTTGACGCAGGCACTGGAAACCTTGCAAAAAGATAACAAGGGCGCACCGCTGAAAGGTCTGGTACTGGATTTGCGTAATGACCCGGGCGGTTTGCTTAATAGCGCCGTCGGTGTGGCAGCGGCTTTCGTCAAGCCTAATTCACTGGTGGTATACACCGATGGGCGGACGCCGGATTCCAAGATGAAACTCAATGCCAGTCCAGAATACTACTTGCGTGGTAATCAGGCCGACTACCTGAAGGGCTTGCCTGCCTGGACTAAAACCGTCCCTATGGTGGTGCTGGTCAATGGCGGCTCAGCCTCGGCCTCGGAGATTGTGTCGGGTGCTTTGCAGGATGACAAACGCGCCATCATCATGGGCACGCAAAGTTTCGGCAAGGGCTCGGTCCAGACGGTCCTGCCGTTGGGTAATGGTACGGGCATTAAACTTACTACTGCGCGTTACTTCACGCCCGCTGGCCGTTCGATCCAGAACAAAGGCATCACCCCGGATATCGTGGTGGAAGAAGGGAAAGTTACTGGTGCAGATAGTGACCCGAATCTGAATATACGCGAGGTTGATCTGGACCGGCATCTGAATAACCCCCTGAGCACCACGAATAAGCCTGCGGCGCCGCCTGCAATCATCATTGCGCCGGAAAAACCCGCCAATCCCGTTAAACCGGAAAAACTGGAGCCCGGTGAAATTGTTTCCAAAAACGATTTCCAGTTTAATCAGGCTTTAAGCCTGTTAAAGGGCCTGAATATTATCCAGACGCGGGAAAAATAGTCAGCTGGCTTAAACGGTTGACTTGCTAGGGCTGCCCGGTTGCG
>JANMKH010000204.1:0-2637 GCA_031371965.1 Sulfuriferula sp. | reverse complement strand
ATTGGGTCTTATGGCCACGCTATTTGAAGCGTGTTGAGATGCCATGAGCAATGGTTATGCCATCAGAATATTGTTATGTTAATTCAATATGTTGATTGGGGATGGATAACGGAGATAGGCTGCGAGGTGATTTAAAATGCGACAGGGGGTGAGTCAGAATGAGACAGGGATGGACTGATTCATCTCGTCCAGTTTTCTGCGCAAGGTAGAGCGACTGATGCCCAAAACACGCGCGGCCGCGACCTGGTTGCCGTGATTTTCGGCTAATGTGTTCCGGATATGCTCGGCTTCTGCCTCGGCCAGGGTTTTGTTTTTTTCTGCTATTTCTGGTGTATTCGGCCTCATCGTCAATGCGATTTCATGAGCATTCAGGACGGGTCCGCCATGGAGTGCAAAACTGCGTTCCACAACATTTTTTAATTCCCGAATATTTCCCGGCCAATCGTACTCGATCAGTTTTTGCCGGGCTGCCGGACTCAGATTGAGATCGTGGCGCCCAAGTTGTTTACGTTCCATCTCCAGGAAATAATCGATCAGCGGCAGAATGTCTTCGCGTCTTTCCCGTAGCGGCGGGATATGGATGGGAAGCACGTTCAGACGAAACAGCAAGTCGCGACGGAAACTTCCCTGGTTCGCCATTTCCTCCAGATCGCAGTTGGTTGCCGCGATGATGCGCACGTCTACCTTGATGGAGGTTTCGGTGCCGACCGGGCGCACCTCTCCTTCCTGCAGGACGCGTAGCAGCTTGGCCTGCAGGCGCGGACTGACGTCGCCGATTTCATCCAGAAAAAGCGTGCCGCCATGCGCTTGCTGGAACAGCCCTTTGCGGTTCGAAGTGGCGCTGGTAAACGAACCCTTGATGTGGCCGAACAGTTCGGAATCCAGCAACTCTTCAGGCAGCGTGCAGCAATTGATCGCGACAAAATGGCCGTTACTGCGGGCGCTCACGCTATGGATGACGTTCGCCAGAACTTCCTTGCCGGTACCTGTTTCTCCGGTGATCAACACCGGCAGGTCGCGATCCCGGATACGTTCGACAATTTTCCGAATCTCCACCATACGCGGACTGCGTGCAGTGATGTGACCGAGTTTGTCGCGTCTGGACAATTCGCCACGCAAGCGGGTGACTTCTTCGCACAGGGATTTTTTTTCCAGTACTTTGTGTACCCGCAATAACAACTCTTCCGGGTTGATCGGCTTGGTGAGGTAATCGTAGGCACCCAGACGCATGGCTTCTACCGCGGTTTCGATGGAAGCGTAGGCGGTCATCATGATGCTCTCTGCCGTGTAACCAGACTGCTTCAGGTAGGTGAGCAGGTCCAGGCCGCTTTCCTCCCCGATACGCATGTCGGTGATCACCAGGTCCACGATGTGCTTGTCCAGACAGGCCTTGGCAGCTGCCAGATTGCTTGCCTCCAGGGCCAGATGCTGGTCCGTCTTCAGCAGCAGCCCGAGTGTTTTGCGGATGGAAAATTCGTCGTCCACGATCAGGATGGTTGCCATGAGCTAGTGAATACCGTTTAGTTGAAAACTGACTTCGGTGCCCACGCCCGAGTGGCTGATGATGCCAAGTTGTGTGCCATGCTGCATCAGGATACGTTGCACGATGGCGAGGCCCAGGCCGGTGCCACCCTTGCGGCTGGTGACGAAAGGCTTGATGACTTTTTCCAGGAACTCCGGCGCGATGCCGCAACCGGTGTCCGCAATGCTCACCATTATTTTCTCTCCGTCGCGGCGCGTCAGCACCGACAGCTCGCCACCTTCAGGCATGGATTGCAGTGCGTTAAGCATGAGGTTCCATAATACCTGGCGCATCTGGTCGTGATCAAAAACGGCCATTTGAGCATCCGCTGCGCAATGAATGGTAAGGCGAAGACGTTTACCTGCCTGATGATCCTGGTACAACATGTTGGCGATTTCTTCGATGAGCACCTTCAGGTTGGCGCGGGTCAATTGTGACTCGCGCATTTTGGCAAACTCCAGGAAATCGCCAAGGATACGACTCAGGCGCCCGGATTCATTATTCAGGATAGAGATCACCTGGCTACGATCTTCCCGATTCAGGGTGTCTCCGCCTAACAAATTAACTGAATTAATGATGGCGGATAGTGGATTGCGTATTTCGTGGGCAATCGTAGCCGACATTTCGCCTACGCAAGCGAGCCGTTCTGCCTGGGTACGCCGTTCGTGTTCCTGTGCGGCGTCTTCCGAGGCCTGTTTGAGCGAAGCCACCATGTGATTGAAGGCCGCAGCCAGCATACCTACCTCATCCTGCGAGTTTGCAGGAACCCTTACATCAAGGTTGCCCCGGCTGATTTTGCTCGCTGCCTCCATCATGTTGCGCAATCCGCGCGTAGTGACCAGAGAAAGAACCCACGCAGCACCGCTGCCCACAATCAAGGCGGTGAGGATAAAAAACAATCCATCGCGCCAGGTCTTGGCTAAGGCGGAATCCATACGAACAGTGGACAATCCAATCGTCACGATTCCGATAGTCTGATCGGCTATACGAATCCGCTCTTGCAGATCAAGTACGTGATCGCCTGCAGGCAGCGGGAAATGTTCAGATCGGGCAGCCAACAATGGCAGGACTTTGCCCAGGCGTTCCGGATAAGTCGTCCCCAGCACGCGTCCGCG